>JAEUJD010000032.1 GCA_016793015.1 Phycisphaerales bacterium | reverse complement strand
GGAGATTGCGGCGACGAGCAAGCAGCAGGAGGCGAGCTCGGCGACGTTTGGTGCGGCGTCGAATCAGATTGCCGCGGCGGTGAAGGAGATTTCGGCGACGGGGCAGGATTTGACGAAGACGGTGGAATCGGTCAGCCGCATGGCGGCGGAATCGGCTTCGCTGGCAACGAGCGGGCGGGCGGGATTGCAGAGCATGGAAGGCGTGATGCGGGATCTGGATGGGGCGACGAGCTCGATCGCGGAGAAGCTGAACGCGATCAACGAGCGCAGCCAGAAGATCACGACGGTGATCACGACGATCACGAAGGTGGCGGATCAGACGAACATTTTGTCGATCAACGCGGCGATCGAGGCAGAGAAGGCGGGGGAATATGGATCGGGATTCCTGGTGATCGCGCGCGAGATCCGCAGGCTGGCGGATCAGACGGCCTCGGCGACGCTGGATATCGAACAGATGGTGCGTCAGATGCAGGGGGCTGTGTCGGCTGGGGTGATGGAGATGGATCGGTTCAGCGATCAGGTGCGGAGAGGTGTGCGCGATGTGGTGTCGGCGGGATCGCAGATGACGGAGATCATCGACCGCGTCAATAAGAGCACGGAGAGCTTCAAGCAGGTGAATGAGTCGATGCAGGCGCAGTCGGAGGGTGCGCAGCAGATCAGCGATGCGATGGGGTCGCTGGTGGGGAATGCGAACCAGACGGTGCAGTCGGCGCGGGAGTTTGGGCGTGCGGCGGGCGACCTGCAGGCGGCGATCGCGCTGCTGCGTGAAGCGGTGTCGAAGTTCAATCTACGGGAGTAGGAGTCGCGATGGGTTCGCTCGCGGTGAATTTGCAGGCGGTGAAGCCGCTCGCCGTGATCTGGCGCGCCGGGGGGCTGCTGTTCTCGACGAGGGTTGGGACGGTGGTTGAGGTGTTGGCACCGATGAGCGCGAATGCGGTGCCGGCTGTGCCAGAGTGGGTGCGCGGGCTGTGTGTGTATCGGGGCGTGCGGATTCCGCTGGTGGATGTTGCGGGGCTGCTGGGGCGGGAGGGCGGCGGGGACAGGATGTCGAACCGCGTGCTGGTGGTGAGAACGGAGAAGTCCGAAGGCGGGGGCGGGCTGGTGGGGTTGTGGGTGGAGAGCGTTTTGGAATTGGATCGGCCGGCGTTTGATGGTGCGGGAGCGCATCCGGGGTTTTCGAACGAGGGATCGCGGTTTCTTGGGGCGGTGGTGCAGACGCGGTTTGGGACGGTGCAGGATGTTCGTGCGGAGGATTTGTTTACGGCGGAGCAGGCGGAGATTCTGTGGGCGCGGGTGAAGGCGGGTGATGTGTGACTTACTCGCAGGTGCAACGCTGGCTGAGCGAGCGGATGTCGCTGGATGCGTCGCTGATGACGGGCGCGGGGTTTGAATCGTTGATTGCGGAGCGGTTGACGGCGCTTGGCTGCGGCGATGAGCGCGAGTATGTCGGCGTGCTGGAGCGATCGGAAGAAGAGGCGGAGCATCTAGCGGGGTCGATTGCGGTGCCGGAGACTTGGCTGTTTCGGTATCCGATGTCGTTTGATCTGCTGGTCGAGCACCTTGAACGGCGCTTGCGAGAGGGAGCGACAACACTGCGGATGCTGAGTGTGGGATGCGCGAGCGGAGAAGAGGCGTATGGGATGGCGATGGCGGCGCTGCACGCGGGGTGGAGTGCGGAGCGTGTGACGATCGATGCGTTTGATCGGAGTGAGGCGGCGCTGCGGCGGGCGAAGATCGCGGAGTATGGATCTTTTTCGATCAGGCACGAAGTGCCCGGGTGGGCGATCGAATTCCTGAGGCACGAAGGCGGGACGATCTCGGTGGATGACCGGGTGCGTGCGATGGTGGGATTTCGGCGGGCGGATGTGCTGGAACCGCTGGTGCTTGCGGGGGGCGGGCCGTACGACGTCGTCTTCTGCCGCAACCTGCTGATTTATCTGGATGCGGGCGCGCGGACGCGGCTGCTGGGTTCGATCACGGAGTCGCTGGTGGAAGGCGGGCTGCTGTTTGTGGGGCACGCGGAGCAGATAGTGGCGGTTTCGCCTCGGATGAAGAGGATTGATTCCTCGCATGCGTTCACGCTCGAGCGGGTTGCGCTCGCGGCGGCCAACACGACCGCGACGGTTTTAAAGCGTGTGCCGGAACCGGTTCGAGTGCCCGTGCGCCTTGCGTCGGAGGGGCGCGCAGCTCCGGCGGCGGTGTTGCGTGCGGCTGCAACTTCGAAGATGCCCGAACGGGCCCAGGAAACGACGCTCCAAAGTGCCCGGGATCTGGCGGATGCCGGGCGCATACGAGAGAGCGAAGAAATGATTCGGGGAATCATCGCCCGCAAAGGACCTTCGGCGGCGGCGTTTGAGTTGCTGGGCACGCTTCGGCAGGCCTTGAATGATGGAGCTGGGGCGCGGGCGCTCTTCGAGCAGGCGTTGTATCTGGAGCCGGCTCGAACAACCTCGCTGCTGCAATTGGCGCTGATTCACGAGGGCAACGGCGAGAAGGCAAAGGCGGAACGGCTGTGGGAGCGGGTGCGTCGTGCGCAGCCAGCGGGCAATGATCGGGGTGCCGAATGAGTATGCCTGCGCCGGACATTTCGGGGGGAGCCCAAGGGACTGGTGCGGAATCGGCGAACACTGATGCGCTGCTCCGATTGCTGGATCGACCGGTGTCGGCAGCGGATCTGCGGAGCGCGGCGGACGATGCGGCGCTGCCGGCTGATACGGGTGAGCGCGGTCGGATCGGGATTGTGCTGTTCGGGCTTGAGGGAGAGACGCTTGCGCTGCCGGCGAACTTCGTGCGGCGGGTGACTCCGTTTGCGCCGGCGGTGCGGATCCCGCACCGTTCGTCGGGCGTGCTGCGGGGTGTGTGCAACGTGCGTGGCGAGTTGGTGCTTTGCGCGGATCTGCGCCGTGTGCTGGGGCTGGCGCCCCGCGAGACAGAAGACAGCGATGCTCTGCGGACGATGGTCATCGGGCCGGCGAGCGCCAGTTGGGCCTTTGAAGTCGATGCGCTGCACGGGATCGGCCGGATCAATCCCGACGCGCTGGCGGCGGCGCCGTTGACGGTCGAGCACTCGCTCGGCGCGTTTGTCATCGGGCTGACGGAGGTCGAGGGTCGAGCCGTGACGGTGCTCGATGGCGAACGAATCCTGGCGGGATTCAGGGCGGCGTTGTCATGAGCACGGGCATGAGCGACGATGGAGGATTTGCGGGCGTCTCGCTGCTCGAGTTGTTCAAGCTCGAGGCGGAATCGCACTGCGCAGCGCTGACGGAGGGGTTGCTCGCGCTCGAGAAGTCGCCGGGCGACACTTCGGCGGTTGAGCCCTTGATGAGGGCGGCGCACTCGGTGAAGGGTGCGGCGAGGATTGTCGGCTTGGATGTGGTGGTCACGCTGGCGCATGTGATGGAGGAGTGCTTTCTCAACGCGAAGAGCGGGAAGGAGGCTTTGAGCGCCGGGCGGGTGGATCAGTTGCTGCGCGCTGTCGATGTGCTGGCGGAGATCCGGGCAATTTCCGAATCGGAGCTTGCGACGTGGACGAACGCGCAGGCGGGACGAATCGACACGCTGGTTGCGGAACTGAAAGCTCCGGTTCCTGCGGTCTCGGCGAAACCCGCTGCGGCTGTCGCTCCCCCACCAGTCTCTGAGCCTGCGACGCCGACTGCGGCGAACGCTCCGGCTGCGGCATCGCCGGCCCCGGCGTCCGAGCCGCGTCCGAGTGCGGTGCCACGTGAAGCGGCGCCAACAGCAGAGACGAGTGGTGCGAGCGTGCGGGTTGCTTCTGATGTTTTGAACCGGATGCTTTCGCTCGCGGGCGAGTCGACGGTGGAAGCATCGCGGATGCAGACGCTGCGCGTTCTGTCGGACAACCTTCGGGCGCGTGAGCGGGCGGTGGAGACCGGGCTTGAATCCCTGCGCGAGCGGGTCAACGAATCGAAGCGGAAGGCGGCACGGGATCCCGGGGCACGCGAACAGAGCGACGAACAGATTGATGCATGGCTTGCGACGCTCGGGGCCGAGACGGGGCGGCTTCGCGGCGCGGTGGTGGAACATTCGACTCGATTTGATGAGACGATGAGGCGGGTCGAGGAGCTTTCGGGGGCGCTGTATACGGAAGTGCTGCGCAGCCGCATGAGGCCGTTTTCGGAGGGTGCTTCGGCGTTCCCGCGGATGGTTCGGGATATCGCGCGGCAACTCAACAAGTCGGTCGAGTTCGTGATGATCGGGGGCGGGGTTGAGGTGGATCGCGAGATTCTGCAGAAGTTGGAATCACCATTGACGCACATGATCCGCAACAGCCTGGATCATGGGGTTGAGCCGGCGGAGGCGCGTGCCGCGAAGGGCAAACCGCCGACAGCGATCATCAAGCTGATCGCGCGGCACCAGAGCGGGATGCTTGTGGTTGAGGTACAGGATGACGGGGGCGGAATCGATCCGGAAGCGATTCGGCGCAAGGTGGTCGAAAAGAAGATGGTGGATGAGGCAACGGCGGCGAAACTGACGCGGCAGGAGCTGATGGAGTTTCCGTTCCTGCCCGGGTTCTCGACGAAGCAGGCGGTGACGGAGATCTCCGGGCGGGGCGTCGGGCTGGATGTCGTCATGTCGATGGTGCAGGCGGTCTCGGGCACGATCACACTGGAATCGGAGCCGGGCAGAGGGACGCGGTTTGTGATGCGGCTGCCGGTGACGCGGTCGGTGCTTCGGGCGGCACTTGTGCGCATTGGCGGGCAGTTGTTTGCGGTGCCGCTGGCGAGACTGCATCGTGTTGCTTTGGTCGCGCGTGAAGATGTCACCCCGGTGCAGGGGCGGCAGCAGTTCACGCTCGATGATCAGTCGGTTGGATTGCTGCGCGCGAGCGATATGCTCGGGGGTGCTGAGCCGCCGACCGACAAAGCTTCGCTTTCCGTGCTGGTGATCGGCGGACGCAACGACGATCTGTGCGGGCTGATCGTGGATGAGGTGTGCGGCGAGGAGGATTTGGTGATCCGTCCGCTGGATGCTCGGCTGGGAACGGTGGCACATATCGCGGCGGCGGCGATTCGCGCGGACGGCGTGCCGGTGTTTGTCGTTGATGTCGATGATCTTCTGCGGTCGGTGAAGCAATCGCTCCAGGAGGGCAAGCCGCTGGGAGTCGCGGCGAAGTATGTTGAAGCGCAGAACGCATCGCGGCGGCGGATTCTGGTGGTCGATGATTCGATCACGGTGCGTGAGGTGGAGCGGCAGTTGCTTCAGCGGCGCGGGTACCACGTCGAGATCGCGGTGGACGGCAAGGAAGGGCTGAATGCGTTGAAGGCGGGGAAGTTCGATTTGCTGGTGACGGATGTGGATATGCCGCGGATGACGGGGATTGAGTTGATTCGGGCGCTTCGGAAGGAGCCTCGGTTTGCGGAATTGCCGGTGATCATCGTGTCGTACAAGGATCGGCAGGAAGATCGGCTGGCGGGGCTGGACGCGGGGGCGAATGCGTACTTGACCAAGAGCAGTTTCCATGATGATTCGCTGATCCGTATGGTGGAAGACCTGATCGGAGCCCCGGTGTGATGCGGATCGCGATCGTGAATGATCTGAAGCTGGCGGTTGAGGTGCTGCGGCGCGCGGTAGCGACGATTCCGGGCGCGACGGTTGCGTGGATCGCGGAGGATGGGAAACAAGCGGTCGAGAAGTGCGCGCAGGATCGGCCGGACATCATTCTGATGGACATGCTCATGCCGGTGATGAACGGCGTTGAGGCGACAAGGAGGATCATGGCGAGAACGCCGTGTCCGATTCTGATCGTGACGGCGACGGTGGAAGGGAACTCGAGCAAGGTGTTTGAGGCGCTCGGCGCGGGCGCGCTCGATGCGGTCGAGACGCCGGGGCTTGGGCCGGGCGGTGTTGTCGAGCGGGCGGAATCTCTGGTGCGGAAGGTGCAGACGATTCGGATGATTTCGGGTGGGGAATGTTCGAGCCCGGCGCAGTTTGCGCCGTTCGATGCTTCGCCTCGGCACGCGCCGACGCAGTCGATGGTGGCGATCGGTTCTTCAACGGGCGGCCCGATGGTGCTTTCGCAGGTGCTGAAGGTGCTGCCGATCCCAACTCCGTGGCCGGTGGTGATTGTGCAGCACGTGGATGTGCAGTTTGCGTCGGGGCTGGCCTCGTGGCTGAGTTCTGAGACGGGGCACACGGTGCGGATCGTCGGGGGCGGGGAGACCCCTCAGGCGGGGAGAATCTTGCTGGCTGCAACGAACGACCATTTGGTGCTCGATTCGAGCGGACGGTTGGCGTATTCGCAGATTCCGAAAGAAACCGTGTTTCGACCTTCGGTGGATGTGTTCTTCGAATCGCTGGCGGCGCCGTCGGTTGCGCGCGGCGTGGCGGTTGTGCTCACGGGAATGGGACGCGACGGGGCGGTGGGTATGAAGAAGCTTCGGAAAGGCGGGTGGCACACGATCGCACAGGACAAGGCAAGCAGCGTGGTCTGGGGGATGCCCGGTGCCTGCGTGGAAGCCGGCGCGGCGATTGAAGTGCTGGATGCGAACGCGGTGGGCGGCGCGATTGTGAATGCGATGGCGAGGAAGGGTGCGGGAAACGGATGAGCGAGCGGAAGGTGCAAACTTCTGATGCGGGTGCGGCAGTTTCAAGCGCGCATTCGAGTGATGAGGTGATCGTCCTGCTGGTGGACGATCAATTGATCATCGGTGAAGCGGTGCGGCGGATACTGGCCGGAGCGGGGGCAGGGCAGGATGGGATTCGATTTCACTTCTGCCAGAAGGCGGAGGAAGCGATCGCGACGGCGGCGCGGATCGGGCCGACGGTGATTCTGCAGGATCTCGTGATGCCGGGGGCGGATGGGCTTGATCTGGTCAAGCAATATCGCGGCCAGGAAGCGACGAAGCAGACGCCGATTATCGTGCTCAGCTCGAAGGAGGAGGGCGTTACCAAGGCGCAGGCTTTTGCGAACGGGGCGAATGATTACGTGGTGAAGTTGCCGGATGCCGCGGAATTGCTGGCGCGGATTCGGTATCACTCCGGGGCGTATCGCGCGCAGGTGCGGGCGAAGGCGTTTGCGGAATCGGAACGACGAAGACAAGTTGCGGAGCGCAAGGCTGAGTCCGTCAATGCTCGGAATACGTTGATTTTCGCGCTTGCGAAATTGGCGGAGAGCCGCGACAGCGATACAGGGCTGCACCTGGAGCGGATCGCGGCGTACAGCCGCGTGCTGGCGGAGCAGCTGCGGGGGACGCTGCCTCAGCTCACCGATGACTGGATCATGAATCTGCAGCTTGCTTCGTCGCTGCATGACATCGGGAAGGTAGGGATTCCGGACGCGGTGCTTTTGAAGCCGGGAAAATTGACGGCGGAAGAGAGGCTGGAGATCGAAAAGCATCCGGGGATCGGGGCCGATGCGTTGAACGCGATTCTGGCGAGGCAGCCGGGAGATGAGCTGCTGCGGATGGCGAGGAATATTGCCGCGAGCCATCATGAGAGGTGGGACGGAAACGGGTATCCGGGGAAGTTGAAGGGGGAGGAAATTCCGCTGGAGGCGCGGATCGTGAGCGTGGCGGATGTCTACGACGCGCTGACGTCGAGGCGGGTGTATAAGCCTGCGATGCCGCACGCGGAGGCGGTGAAAATGATTGTGGGCGGGCGCGGAACGCAGTTTGATCCGGTGGTGGTTGAGGCGCTTGAGCGGTGCGAGGTCGTGTTCCATCTCGCGGGCAAGCAATTTCATGATGAAGAGGCGAATGCGCACGCATCGAGCGGCGGCAAGGAGCAAGCGTGACCCAGAATCCATTGAGCGCGACGAGTATGCCAACCTCGGCGGATCTGGCTCCGGACGCGTGTGTTGTGCTGCTGGTGGATGATCAGATGATCATCGGCGAGGCGGTGAGGCGGATACTTGCCGGGGTAGGGGCGTCGCAGGCGGGGATTCGCTTTCACTTCTGCCAGAAAGGGCAGGAGGCGGTCGCAACGGCGGCCAAGCTGCAACCGACGGTGATCCTTCAGGACCTGGTGATGCCGGATGCGGACGGGCTTGAATTGGTGAAGGCGTATCGCGAGCATGTCGCGACGCAGCAGACACCGATCGTCGTTCTGAGTTCAAAGGAAGAGGGGACAACGAAAGCCGAAGCGTTTGCACGCGGGGCCAACGACTACATCGTGAAGCTGCCGGACCCGGTGGAGCTGGTGGCGCGGATCCGGTACCACTCGCAGGGGTACCTGTCGCTTTTACAGCGCAATCAGGCGTTTTTGGCATTGCGGGAGAGTCAGGCGGCGCTGGCGCACGAGTTGCATAAGGCGGCGGAGTATGTGCGATCGCTGTTGCCCGAGCCGATGAGGCAGCCCTTGCACATCGACTGGAAGTTCGTGCCCTCGGCGTCGTTGGGAGGGGACTGCTTCGACTATTTCGTGATCGACGAGGATCACGTCGCGATGTATGTGCTGGATGTGTGCGGGCACGGCGTGGGGCCGGCGCTGCTTGGTGTGTCGGCGATGAACTCGATCCGGACGAGCAGTCACGGCGGTGCGGATGTACGCGATCCGTCGAGCGTGCTGAGCAGGCTGAACGCGATGTTCCCGATGGGCACGCACGGCGGGATGTTTTTTACGATCTGGTACGGCGTGTTCCAGCGGAGCACGCGGACGCTGCGGTATTCGGGGGGTGGACATCCGCCCGCGATGCTGGTGAGGCGGGGTGAGGGGACCGGCGGTGGAAATGCGATTCAGGAACTCGAATGCCCGGGACCGCCGATTGGGGTGGTGCCGGATATTGATTTTGAGACACTGAAGGTGGATGTGCCGCGGGAGGCGGCTTTGTTCATTTACAGCGACGGAGCGTTTGAGGTTTTCCCGGAGCCGGGAAAGTTGTGGGGAGTGGAAGGGATCAACGGGTTCATCGCGTCGCACGACTTGAGCGATGCGGCGTGCCTCGATGCGCTGTACGCCGAGGTCAAGTCGATGACGCCGGGGGATGTGCTGGCGGACGATTTTTCGGCGGTGCTGGCGCGGCTGGGTTGAGACCGCCCGGGTGCGATGGCGAGGGTCGAACCCGCGAAAAGAGCAGGGAAAAGCAGCGGAAGGCGGGGAGAGGCGGGCCGCGGAAACTGATCGTCGCCGGTGATTGCCAGCGGGGCCCATGTCACCTACTGTTCGCCCCTCAGGCCCCGTCGTCTAGCCTGGTCTAGGACACCACCCTTTCACGGTGGGGACA
>JAEUJD010000027.1 GCA_016793015.1 Phycisphaerales bacterium | reverse complement strand
GCGAAGCGCGAATGGCCGGAAATAACCGTAACTGCGACGTGGGTGAAATCGCGCGCAAGTGTTTACGCGGCTAGTGGATAAATTGAATTGTGCAAAATGGAAAGAGGGGGTGCGTTGTCGCACTGCTTTGGCCCGCCAGGGCTGTATCCACACGTTTGGCCGCGGGGAATGTCGGATGTGGGATGGCGGATGTGAGGACACTGTCAGAGCTCAGAGAGGCGTCGGGCATCAGTCAGGCAGAGCGCGGAACTCGGATCGCGGAGCGTGGGAAAGAAAAAAGGCGGCGCGGGGCGTGCGTGAGATTGGAGCGTGAACGGACCGACCCCCTGCCCCCTCCCACGAGGAGGGCGTTTCGGATTTGCGAAGGCATGTGGCGGGTTCCCTTTTTGGCGGGCTGCGTTGCGGCGGGTTTGGAGCCGGATTGTGTGTCGGGGTGAGAGAGTGTGCATGAGATGAAGGCGAAGGGAGGCTTCGCGAAACGGGATCACGCGGGAAGGGGTGATGCTGATTTCGAGCGGGGGAGGAGAAGTCCGATACAGTGTTCACGAATGACTTCGGAAGCACAAACCCGTGACAATGAGGGAACTGGTCCGCAACCTGCCGCGCTCGATCAGCAGAGTTTGTGGACGATCATCGGGGCCTCGTCGGCGGGCACGCTGATCGAGTGGTATGACTTTTACATTTTCGGGGCGCTGGCGGTCACGATCTCGCAGGTGTTTTTTCCGGAGGGTGCGGGGGCGACGGCGCTGCTCTCGACGCTGGCGACCTTTGCGATCGGGTTTGTGGTGAGGCCGTTCGGGGCGATCGCGTTCGGGTATCTGGGCGATCTGATCGGGCGCAAGTACACGTTCATGGTGACGCTGCTGCTGATGGGTGGCGCGACGTTTTTGATCGGCGTGCTGCCGGGTTTTGCGACCATCGGGTGGCTCGCGCCGATTTTGCTGATTGTGCTGCGTTTGGCGCAGGGGCTTGCGCTCGGCGGCGAGTACGGCGGCGCGGCGACGTATGTGGCGGAGAACTGTCCGGACGGGCAGCGTGGGTATTGGACGAGCTGGATTCAGACGACGGCGACGCTTGGGCTGTTTGTGTCGCTGGGGGTGATTCTGGCGTGCCGCGCGTTGATGAGCGCGGAGGATTTCAATGCCTGGGGCTGGCGGATTCCGTTCTGGGTATCGCTGGGGCTGGTGTTCTTCTCGTGGTACATCCGGCGGCGGATGAAGGAATCGCCGCTGTTTCAGAAGATGAAGGCGAGCGGGAAGGGGGCGAAGAACCCGCTGAAGGAGTCGTTTGGAAACTGGGAAAACCTGCGGATGGTGCTGATCGCGCTCTTCGGCGTGACGGCGGGGCAGGGCGTGGTGTGGTATACGGGGCAGTTTTATGCGATGAACTTCACGAAGGTGACGCTGAACATCGAGCCGACGCAGGCGGAGATCATCGTGGGGATTGCGCTGGTGCTGGGGACGCCGTTCTTTGTCGTGACGGGATGGCTGTCGGACAGGATTGGGCGGAAGAAGATCATGCTGACGGGGTGTTTGCTGGGGTTGGTGCTGTACTACCCCATTTACGGGGCGATGGCGGCGGCGGTCGACCTGAAGGATGAGACGAAGTTTGCTTCGCCGGTCGCGCACAGCCCGGTGGGGAAGATCGATCGGATCGCGGGAACGCCGGGCTCGGGCGTGCCGGAGAAGGTGACGTCGGTTCAGACATCGGTGACGGAGTACGCGGACGGGACCAAGCGGACCGTGACCGAGACGCGCACCAATACCGGCGGGAAGACGGTCGAGACGAAGAAGACGTCGGTCAAGCTTGGATCGCTTGGTGGCAGGCCGGCGCTGACGCTGATTTTTCTGATCTTTGTGCAGGTGCTGCTGGTGACGCTGGTGTACGGGCCGGTGGCGGCATTTCTGGTCGAGTTGTTCCCGACGCGGATCCGGTACACGAGCATGTCGCTGCCGTATCACATCGGAAACGGGGTGTTCGGCGGGATGGTGCCGTTTGTCGGCGCGTTGCTGGTCGAGCGGACGGGGAACATGTATGCGGGATTGTGGTATCCGATGGTGGTGTGCGCGTTGACCCTGGTGGTGGGCGCTCTGCTCGTGAAGGAGCGGAGGAATGTGAAGCTGGCGGAGGTGGAGTGAGTTTGCGGTCGGGAGCCGCGGGACCGCAATCCGCATCAATCGCACTGCCGAGCCTGCGCGAAGACACCGTTGGCGGATTGGCAACGGGGAGGACAAGCGCGAAGGCGGGCAAGAGAAGGCGAAGCGCGAGCGTGAACGGGTGAGAAAGTGTGGGTGCGGGAGGCGGTTTGGCGTGCCATGAGGCGGTTAGCACGCTATCTTTTTGTGTCGGAAGATGTTTTTGGTTTTCCGCGGCGATGAGCGGCGTTGGAAGAGCCGACTGGAAGCGCAGGGACGTGCTTCCGAAGAAGAGTTGGTTCCCTGGCATGGACGCGAGGCGTGAAGAGACCGGCAAGCGCGGGCGGGCCGGGGGCATTGATTGGGTCGCGTCGGATTTCAGATCGCACACGTTCGACGGTGCCGCGGAAGCGGGCTGATTCGGACACGAGGAGTCGCGGAAGCGCGGCGGCAGAAGAAGATGGCAACGGTGACGACGGCGAGCGGCGCGAATGTAACTTCAATCAAAGTTGAGGTGCCGGGGATGGGGACCGAACAGCAGCCTCCGGCCAAGCGGGCATGGACGACCGAAGAGGCGGAGAAGCTCTACGGCGTGCGCGACTGGGGAGACGGCTACTTCGGGGTGAACGCGGAGGGGCATCTGTTTGTGATGCCCGAGCGCGACCCGAAGCGTCAGATTGATCTGCACGAGGTGATCGAAGGGCTGCGCGAGCGCGAGATCGGGACGCCGGTGATTATCCGGATGCGCGATCTGCTCAAGCACCGGCTGCAGGAGATCAGGAACGCCTTTGATAACGCGATCAAGGAACACGCGTACACGGGTGTGTACTCGTGCATCTATCCGATCAAGGTGAATCAGCAGAGGCAACTGTGCGAAGAGGTGCGCGACCTGGGTGCGCAGCTCGGGTTCGGGCTCGAGGCGGGCAGCAAGCCGGAGTTGCTGGCGGTGCTGGGGCTGACCGAGAACCTGCCGAGCATGCCGATCGTGTGCAACGGGTTCAAGGACAGCGAATTCATCGAGACGGTGATCCTGGCGACCAAGCTCGGCAGGCACATCATCCCGGTGGTCGAGCGGTTCACCGATCTTGAATTGATCGTGAAACACGCGAAGCAATATGGCGTGCGCCCGAAGATCGGCGTGCGCGCCAAGCCGAGCACGCAGGGGAGCGGGCGGTGGGAATCATCCGGCGGCATGCGCTCGAAGTTCGGGCTGACGGTGTCGGAGCTTCTGCACTCGCTCGAGTTCCTGAAGAAGCACGACATGGCGGATTGCCTGAACATGATCCACTTCCACATCGGGAGTCAGGTCGGCGATATCCGCAACATCAAGGCGGCGGTGAACGAGCTTGCGCACATCTATGTCGAGCTGAAGAAGCTGGGCGCGGGGCTGGACACGATTGATGTGGGTGGCGGGATGGGGATTGATTACGACGGGAGTCAATCGGACAGCCAGTCGAGCGTGAACTACAGCGTGGCGGAGTATGCCGCGGACATTGTGTACCGAATCAAGAGCGTGTGCGACGCGGCGGAGCTCCCCCACCCGCGCATTCTGTCCGAGTCGGGCCGTGCGATGGTGGCGCATTCGTCGCTGCTGATTGTGGATGTGCTGGGCAAGACCAACTTCCCGAGCGATCCGGATATGCCGGCGCTGAAGAAGTTGATGCGCGAAGAGAAGCAGAAGCCTCAGCCGGTAATCGAGCTGGTGGATGCGTTCGAATCGCTGACGCAGCCGAAGGTGAACCTGGTCGAGGCTTACCACGACGCGGTGCAGGCACGCGACGAGGCGATGAGCCTGTTCAACCTGGGCTATATGTCGCTGAAGATGCGGGCGAGCGCGGAGCGGATGTTCTGGGCGATCGGGCGGAAGGTGCTGGCGCTGGCGACGGCGAAGGGCGAGTTGCCGGATGATCTGAGCGATCTGCCTCAGGTGCTGAGCGATATTTATTACGTGAACTTCAGCGTCTTCCAGAGCCTGCCGGATCACTGGGCGATCGATCAGTTGTTTCCGATCTGCCCGATTCACCGGCTTGATGAAGAGCCGAATCGGCGGGCGATCCTGGCGGACATCACGTGCGACTCGGACGGGCAAGTGGACAAATTCTGCGACAAGAAGCAGATCAGCAAGCCTGTGCTGGAGCTGCACGAACTGAACTACACCAACGGCGAGCACAAGCCGCACCCGTATTACCTAGGCATGTTCCTGCTGGGCGCGTATCAGGAGGTGCTGGGCGACCTGCACAACCTGTACGGCGACACGCACGTGGTGCATGTGAGCTTTGACGATTCACCGGGCGTGGGCGACTGGGACCTGGATGAAGTGGTCGAGGGAGACACGGTGAAAGAAGTGCTGGCGTATGTGCAGTACGACCACGAGGACCTGATCAAGTCGATGCGGCGGGATGTTGAGCGTGCGGTGAAGGCGGGGACGCTGGCGGTGTCGGAGGGGCAGAGCCTGCTGAAGTTTTATGATCAGGGGCTGGAGGGGTATACGTACCTCGAATAACCCGACACGAAGAACACCGCCTGGAAAGGCGGTGCCACGATGGATCGCCTCAGCGGCGATTCTTCCGCATCTCTTCGCTCGCGCGAGCGGCTTTCTTGTTCAAGTGCGGTTCGGTCTGGCGGGCCGCGTCGGATTCACCCATGCCGCTGGCGGCGGCGAAGTCGAAGACCTGTGCCCAGGCGGCGCCGA
>JAEUJD010000009.1 GCA_016793015.1 Phycisphaerales bacterium | reverse complement strand
CTATTTCTGGTATCGCGCCGAACCGCAGTGGATCCGCCCTTTGCAGGTGGGACAGCTCTTCGTCGGTCCGGAAAACCCCGCGCGCGAACTCTACAACAGCGCGTACATCGCGCTCTCCAGCTCCGGCTACCTCATCCGCTTCGAGCGCCGCGCTCCCGAACTCGGCTTCACCAACATCCTCCACGACGCGGACTGGCAGAAGACCCCCATCACCCCGGCCCCCACGCCGGATTGGAAGCCCTTCTTCGATGCCGCGGGTCTCGATCTCGCCAAGTTCACGCCCGTCCGCCCCTCCGTCGCGCACACCGTCAGTGTCGATACCCGCTACGCATGGCGGGGCGTCTATCCAGACGATCGCAAGCTTCCCGTCCAGATCGAAGCCGCCTCGCTCGACGGCGTGCCCGTCTCGTTCCGCACCAAATCAATCTGGCGCCTCGCGCCCGCCGAACCCCTCGATTCTGACTCCGCGCCGCCCCAGGCATCCGCCGCCGACTCCGATGGCGAATCCGTCCCGCCGCCCGCCACTCCCACAAGCGAATCCGCCCGCAACGAACGCGCCGCCAGCGGCAACGCCGCACTCAACAAAGCCGCGGCCCGAACCACCGCCGGATTCAGCGTGCAGGAAATCCTCGGCGGCATCATCAACATCACGCTGCTTTCCGGCATGATCGGTGCCTCCGTCCTCGCCTATCGCAACCTGCGCGCAAACCGTGGCGACCGCCGCGGCGCATTCGTGCTCGGCATCTTCGTCGGCTCGCTCACGCTCATCTCCCTCGCCATCGGCCGTCACACCATCCGCCACATGCTCGATCTCCAGATCATGGCAACCCCGCTCGCCCGCGCGATGTGGCTGGGCGGTTTGACCTGGCTGGTCTATCTGGGCATGGAACCCATCGTCCGCCGCCGCTGGCCCAACTTTCTCATCTCCTGGACCCGCCTGCTCTCCGGCCGCACCCGCGATCCTCTTGTCTGGCGCGACATCCTCATCGGCTGCACCTTCGGCGCGATCTTCGGCCCCATCTACGCCCTCTCGCTACTGATCGATCTCCGTCCCTTCCACGTCGCCGATCCCACAATCTCCGACCTGACATGGTTCAGCGGCTTCCCCTTCTCCGTTGCAATCCTGCTCCAAACCATCTGCGGCAATCTCGCGATCCCCCTTCTCATCACCCTCCTACTCGTCGGCCTCGATCGCCTCTTCCGCTCCCCCTGGATCGCCTACCCGCTCGCCGGCGCGTTCCTCTGGCTCGTCATCGGAGGCGAAAACGACAACGCGGTCTCACTCGCCGCCGCCATGTGCGCCGCCGCCGCGATGCTCGTCCTGCGCTTCTTCGGCCAACTCGCCTTCGCCATCTCGCTCATGACCGCCACCATCCTGATCAACTTCCCCATCTCGGTCGACCTCACCTCCTGGTACGCGCCGCTCACCCTCGTCGGCAGCCTGCCGCTCATCGCGCTCGCCATCACCGGCGCACTCTTCTGCGGGCGAAAAACACCCGATTCCCTCCCCAAAGTTGCCTGATCACGCTCCTTGTATGATTCCTCGAACGGAATCACACAATGAGCAACATCAAACTTCTCTGCGCCGCATTCGCATTCCTCCTTGGCGCACATTGCCTCGCCGCCGACCCCGTCCCACGCCCCAACCTCCACGGCGTCGTCACCGACGACTCGGGCAAACCCGTCGAAGGTGCCACCATCTACATCTGGACCGCCGCCGTCAAAACCGGCTTCAGCACCTTCTGCCCCTCCTGCTACGCCGACTGCGGCAAGCGCGCCAAATCCGGCCCCGACGGCGCCTTCCAAATCCCCTCGCTCGATCCCGATCTCAAATTTGTCGTCCTCACCGTTCGCGACGGCTACGCCCCCACCTTCGCCAGTAAGGTCGATCCCGTCAAAGGTGAATCACTCGCAGTCAAACTCCCCGCCCGCCCGATCCCAGCAAATTCCGAGCACGCACTCCGCGGCACAATCGTCGATCAATCCGGCAAACCCATCCCCGGCGCGTGGACTCGGCTCAACATGGTCAACTTCACCGACGAAAACGGACAGCCCAGCGGCCGCGGCGGCAGCGTCGACGGTCTCGACCCCATCGCCATCGCCAACGACAAGGGCGAATTCACCATCGTCTACTCCAAGCACCCGATCACCGGCTGCGATATTGAATTGGGCGCCCGAGGCTTCGCCACCCGCCGCCTCAACGGCATGTCCGCTTCTCAGTTCCCCATCGAAGTCACGCTCCGCGACGGCGGCATGATCCGAGGCCGCCTCATGCACAACGGCAAACCCGTCCCCAACGCACAAATGGTTCTCACCTGCAAAGTACGCGAAATGTCGCGATGGCTCGGCGATGCACAAATCGGCACCAACGAGAACGGCGAATTCCTCTTCTCCAACGTCGCAATCTACGAAGACGGCCCCAGCGATTGGTATCTCGCCGCCGCGATGGACTCCATCAAAGACCGGGGCGGAACCACTCCCATCGTCGTCACAGTCTCGAGAAACGGCGAAGACGTCGTGGCCCCGGATATCGAAGTGAAGCCCGGCCACAAAGTCACAGGCCGCGTCGTCATGCCCGATGGCATCGCCATTCCCGAAGGCTCCCGCGTTTTCATCGATTCAGATACCTCGTGGGATCAGCAGCACGCCAAGCTCGATTCCACCGGCCGCTTCGAATTCACCGGCCTCTGGAACGGCAAGTTCGAGATTCATCCTTCCATCAAGGGCTACCAGGTCGTCGGCCGCCCCATCGGAACCTGGTTCCCTCCCGACATCCTCATCGACAACGCCGACGTCATCAACTTTGAACTCAAGCTCGAGCCAACAACACCGCGAACGCCAAGACCGACCCCACAGCCAAGCTCACAACCTCCCTCGCAGCAGCCTGCGCCAAAATAGCTCGCGCGTTTCCCCGCTCCGCATTCCGCGCTCCGAGTTCCGCGCTCCTTCGCCCATTCCGCATTCCGAACTCCGCATTTGCCCCTTTGCCATTTGCCCCTTTGCTATTTGGTCTTCTCCCCTACCATCCCCTCCAATGGCCGATCCGACCCCTTCCGGGGCCCACAACCCCGCCCACATCCGTAATTTCTCGATCATCGCTCACATCGATCACGGGAAGTCCACCCTCGCCGACCGCCTCCTCCAGGCCACCAACGCCGTCTCCGCGCGCGAGGCCCGCGAGCAGATCCTCGACTCCATGGACATCGAGCGCGAGCGCGGCATCACCATCAAGGCCTCCGCCGTCACCGTCTACCACCGCCACAAGGCCGGCACCAAGTCCGACGAACTCGAAAACGAATACGAAGCCCCCATCGACGATGCCCCGGGCTCCAGCGGCGGCAGCCTCGCCTCCAACCAATCCGAAGTCGCCGCCCCCGCCCACAAAACCAAAAAGGGCGAATCCGCCGAAGAGCACGGCGATCTCTTCATGCTCAACTTCATCGATACCCCCGGCCACGTCGACTTCAACTACGAAGTCGCCCGCGCCTTGAAAGCCTGCGACGGCGCCATCCTCGTCGTCGACAGCACCCAAGGCGTCCAGGCCCAAACCCTCGTCAACGCCTACCTCGCCGTCAACGAAAACCTCGTCATCGTCCCCGTCATCAACAAGATCGATCTTCCCTCCGCCCGCCCCAACGAAGTCGCCGAAGAAATCGAGCAGACCCTCGGCTTCGACGCCGCCGACGCAATCTTCGTCTCCGCCAAAACCGGCCAGGGCCTCCCCGAACTCCTCGCCGCCATCTGCGAAAAGTTCCCGCCCCCGCGCAAGCCCGTCATCAAGCAGCTCCGCGCCCTCATCTTCGACGCCGTCTACGACGACTACCGAGGCGTCATCGTCTACGCCCGTATCTTCGACGGCGAACTCAAAGTCGGCGACAAGATCCGCATGATGGGTATCGAGCGCTCCTTCCTCGTCACCGAAATCGGAAAGATGAACCCCAAGCCCTACCGCCTCCCCGGCGGCAAGGTCGGCCCCGGCGAAACCTGCTACATCGTCGCCGCCATCCGCACGCTCAAAGACGTCCGCATCGGCGACACCATCACGCTCGAAATCGATCCCGCGGCAGAAGCCCTCCCCGGCTATCAACCCCCGCGCCAGATGGTCTTCTGCGATTTCTACCCCGCCACCACCGACGACGGCAAAGGCACCGACTTCGAAGAACTCCGCGAAGCCGTCGAAAAACTCAGCCTCAACGACTCCTCCTTCACCTTCGCGCCCGTCCACTCCGAAGCTCTCGGCTTCGGCTTCCGCTGCGGCTTCCTCGGCCTCCTCCACATGGACATCATCCAGGAGCGCCTCGAACGCGAAGGTGGCGTCGAGATCATCCAAACCGCCCCCACTGTCTCCTATCACGTCCTCGTCCGCGGCACCGACACCATCACCGGCGCCAACGGCCAATCCCTCAAACCCGTCGACCCCGCCTCACCCTTCATCAACGGCATGAACGAGCGCGGCGTCCCCGCCGGCATGCAGCTCCTCGAAGTCCACAACCCCGCCGATCTCCCCAGCCTCAACTGCGTCGAAGAAATCCGCGAGCCCCTCTGCCGCGTCGACATCCTCGTCCCGAAGGAATTCATCGGCGACATCATGAAGCTCTGCCTCGACCGCCGCGGCATCTACAAAAATCAGTCCTTCGTCTCCGCCAACCGCGACCTCCTCCAGTTCGAAGTCCCCCTCGCCGAAATCATCTACGACTTCTTCGACAAAATGAAAGGCCTCACCAGCGGCTACGGCACCATGGATTACGAAGTCATCGGCTACCGCGCCGACGACCTCAACAAGATGGACATCCTCATCAACGGCGACCCCGTCGAGGCCCTCGCCATCATCGTCCACCGCCAAAAAGCCGAGCAGCGCGGCCGCCACCTCATCGCCCGCCTCAAAGACCAGATCCCCCGCCACCAGTTCGAAATCCCCCTCCAAGCCGCCATCGGCAGCCGCGTCATCGCCCGCGAAACCATCAAAGCCTTCCGCAAAAACGTGCTGGCCAAGTGCTACGGAGGCGACGTCAGCCGCAAGCGCAAACTGCTCGAAAAACAGAAGGAAGGCAAAAAGCGGATGAAGAGCGTCGGCAGCGTGACGATCCCGCAGGAAGCCTTCATGGCTGTCCTCGACCAGGGCGACTGAGCAAGCGCGTGCCTCTACGAGCCCGACGCGCAAGCGAGGGCACCGTTGCACCCGCGCACCAACAACTTCGCATCGCACTTCGGCGTCAACAATCAACTCTTCACCGCAACGCGGTGACAGAATCTAGCCGGGGGTAGCCGCGCAGCGGCACCCCCGGTAAGCCGCTCCCCTTCCCGCTCCGACCCCAACGGGGTCGAACAATTCTCACTCCCCCACCCGCGGCAACGCCCCCTGCAACTTCGGATCCAACTGCCGCATCCCCATCTCCACTTCCCCCGCACTCAAATTCATCGGCGCAAGACACCTCGCCAGCATCGGCGCAATCACTCGCCGCGCATATCGCCTCCGCGCACTCGCCCCGCGCCACATCATCGCCAAGAAAGACACGCCGGTAAGCCCCAGCGCCATCCACCACCAGACCGGATGAGGCCGCATCATCCCCGTCAAACCCGCAAAGCAGACTCCCGACACAGCAAACACCGTCAACAAAGCCATAAACCAAACATCCGCCAGGATGCTGCTTCCCTTCACCTGAAACATGTAATTCACCGACGTAAACGCCTCCGAAATCAGCCCCGCTCTCTCCGCCGGCTCGAGCCGATCCAGCCTCTCCTCCATCTCAAACCACTCCGCACACAACTCCATCAAGTCCGGCCGGCTCCACGCAATCACTTCCTCCAGCGAATGCCGATCCCGCGGCTTCGAAAATCCGACAAACCCACCACTCTCCACCCCGCGCAGCAGCCCACACACTTCGCACGTCGTCTCCTCGTGCAATTCCTTCCCCCGCCCGATCCCAATCCCCTGCACATGCATCTGCTGCCGCACACTCACCAGCCGATGCACAGCCACATCGCGGCAGATCGGACAAAACGTCGCAACCCGCCCAACCTTGAACCGCTCAGTCTTTTCGCCGAAGTAGATGAACAAGCGGTGAAGGATACCGACCAGGCGCCAGT
>JAEUJD010000227.1 GCA_016793015.1 Phycisphaerales bacterium | reverse complement strand
TGAACGCCGCGTAATCGGTGGCGAAGTCGAGCACTCCGTCCTTGTTGTAGTCGCGGATCGGATTGGCTGGCTTGGGGGCCAAAAGCGACAGCGGAGTCGCGGGGAAGTTGGCCCGCCATCCGTAGCTTGTCTGCGCGATCGGGATGCGGAGCCGGACGTACAGAGGAAGACTGATGGCCGCGTCGGCGTTCGACGCGCTGACTTTTAGCGAAACCTCGATGGTTCCCTGCCCATCGCCACCCATGCTGATGGTGTTGAAATCGGTATTGACCGACGTGAGCGTGAACCAGCCGTCACCGGTGATAAATTCGATCTCTCCGGCGTTCAACCTTCCGGAGAAGCCTTCATCGTTCGGGAAGGTGGTGAAATTGAATTCGCCGGAGACCAGCGCCGGGAATGAATCGGTCGCGTCGGCCAGGGTTGCGAATCCGGAGAGGGAATAGTCGATCATTTCCGAAGGTGCCGGCATGTAGACGCCGTTGCCGTTCGGGTCGAGAGTCGGAACGCCTCGGGCCGTCGCTGCTTCCGGCACGTACACCCCGTAACCTCCCATATCGAGAGCAAGAGAAGATTGCGGAAGGTGGTTGGGAATCTTGGGGTTGATGAAGTCCTTCAGATTTTCGAAGCCGGGGATCAGATCGCGGAGTTTTTTGAATAACGCCTCGCGATCACGCTGTGCGCCCTCGATGTCCCCGGACTCCGCCTTCTGCTTAGCGCGTTGAAGTTCGGCTTGGAGCTCCAAGAAAAGCAGGAAAACCTTGTCCTTCATTTGACCCGGGTTCGTGGTCTGTTCCGCGGCTTTCATGTAGCTGTCGCGGGTGCTGATGAGATCCTTTGTGTCGTTGTCAAAGGTCTTTTGAATGCGATCGGCGTTCGAGCAGCCGCTGGCC
Organism: Phycisphaerales bacterium; assembly: GCA_016793015.1. Classification (GTDB taxonomy): domain Bacteria; phylum Planctomycetota; class Phycisphaerae; order Phycisphaerales; family UBA1924; genus JAFEBO01. The sequence continues at coordinate 18,123 of JAEUJD010000227.1, read as the reverse complement.
GTCAGGAGGAACGCAACTCCCGCCGCACCGAGGAGCTTGCGGATCGTGGCCCCCCTACCCCCCCCCCCCGCCGGAACACCTGCCATCGGTTTGCCGCCGCGTCGCGTAAAGAACTGCTTGGATTCCTACTCATGCGAAAATACTCCGTATCACGGGTTTCGAATGGCACCTGCCGCGCGGTGCTCTGTAGTGTGGGCGTTCAACGAGGGGATCGTGTGACACAGAAACAGAGAATCTTTGCAAGTTTCTGAAATTGTCGCGGCTGATCGAAAAGCGAAACCCGGAGTACCGACCCACCACCAACCCCCTCCCTCAGGGAGGGGGCCAAAAGGCATCACGCTTCAGGCCGCATCAGCGGGAAGAGCATGACGTCGCGGATCGTCCGCTGATTCGTGAGAATCATGACGAGGCGATCGACACCGAGCCCCATGCCGCCGGCGGGGGGCATGCCGACCTTCAGCGCCCGCAGGAAATCATGGTCCATCGTGCGGAACGTGTTTTCCTCGGTGTTCTTTTCCGCATCCAGTCCCTTCAACTGCTCCTTGAAGCGCTCTTCCTGGATGTCGGGGTCGTTCAGTTCGGTGTAGTGCGGCGCGACTTCCATGCCGGCGATAAACAGATCCGCGCGGTCGGAGAGTGCCGGGTTTGAAGGCTTCGGACGCGTGAGTGGAGAGATTGCACTCGGGTAATCGGTGATAAATGTCGGACGAGAGTGATCGAGCTGATCCTCACCCTTCATTTCGAAGAGTTCGTTCACCACGAGCCAAGGGTCCATGCTGCCGATCGCGCCAGCGTGCTGCGGCATGCGCGTCGCAAGATCCTTCCGCGTCCGCTCGGTTTCGGTCATCGCGTAGCCGTAGGCCTTCTCGAAAAGCTGCCCGTACGAAACGCGCTCGAAGGGCTTGGTGTAATTAATCTGGAGTTCGCCGAACGGCAGAATCACATCGCCGGAGCCACCCCCCCCACCGGCAGCGCGATGCACCATTGTCGCCGCATCGCGGATCGCGCTCTCGGTCAGTTCCATCACCGTTTCGACATCGCCAAAGGCGTGATACGCCTCGAGCATCGTGAACTCGGGGTTGTGCTGCTTGTCGAGCCCCTCGTTGCGGAAGTTGCGATTGATCTCGAAGACCTTCGGCATGCCGCCAACCAGCAGCCGCTTGAGATACAGCTCCGGCGCGATGCGCATGAAGAGGTTGATGTCGAGCGCGTTCATCTTTGTGACAAAGGGCCGCGCCGCCGCACCGCCCGCGAGCGACTGCAACATGGGCGTTTCGACTTCGAGATAGCCCCGGCTTTCCAAAAACCTCCGCAATTGCCCGACGATCTTCGACCGCATCGCGAAAACCTGCATGGTCTCCGGATTGGCCCAAAGGTCGGTGTAACGCTGGCGATACCGGATTTCGACATCGCTCAACCCCGCATGCTTCTCCGGAGGCTGCACCAGGCTCTTGGTCCCCGGCTTCACGTCGTCGGCCCACACCGTCACTTCGCCGGTCTTGGTCTTCATCACCCTGCCGCTGACGACGATGATGTCGGCAAGATCGGTCAGCTTCGCAAGCTTGAATCCCGCTTCCGCGCAATCCTTCTGGCTGATCGCGACCTGCAAATCTCCGGTCGCATCGCGCAGGTTGATCCACAAGAGCTTGCCGTTGTCGCGCAGCAGCATGATCCGGCCCGCGACCGTCACGCGCGGGCGCCGATCCTGATACCCCGGCTCCTTTCCCTTCGCGTTGTATTCGGTGCTCGCCTCTTCGTCGTATTTCGCGCGGGCGTCGGCCAGCGTCAGCAGATTTTCAGTTCGGCTCCCATAGGGGTTCATCCCGAGTTTGCGCACCTCATCCCGATTGGTCCGGCGCTGCTGTTCCAGCACATGCGTGGGAATGGGGGCCGGGGCACCCTCTCCCGATGCCGAATCGGTTGCCGAAATGGGGGTATTCGCCGCGGGCTGTGTTGGATTTGGGGTCTTGCTCATGTTTTCGTCGAACCGGAGGGTCGCAACTCTAGTTACGGGGAGGCAGGGAACGGTGCGGCCGCGATTCAATGCGTCCGCCCCGGCCCGCACGCGGCACATCAAACCCGGCAGCGCCGATTCCGAAGAACTACTGTCACCCTTCCCGATGCCCGAGTCAGGTACCACCCCAATGCCGCCCGCCGCTTCGACGAGCCTGCCCGAAGCGCCTCCGACCGTTCCGGTCAGTCCGAAGCCTGACGCGCTGGCCACCAAGGCTCACCGCAAGGAAGTCATCCGGCAGCTTGGCCCAACAGCGGTGCTGGGCGCGGTTTGGGCGATCGCGCCCGCCGTGCTGGGCGGGCTCCTCATCTGGAACCTCGATCCGATCTCCGAATGGCTCCGCTCGATGGAGCCGTGGGGCTGGCTGATCTACGTCGCTGTCTTCATCATCAGCGCGGGGATCGGCTTTCTTCCCACGTACGGACAATCGCTGCTGGGCGGCTGGGTCTTCGGGTTCGCTGTCGGCTTTCCCGGGGCGATGATCGGCTTTGTCGGGGGCAGTGTCGTCGGCTATTTCATCGCGCAGCGAGTGAGCAAGCACAAGGTCGAGGAGATGCTCGACTCCAACGCCAAGGCCCGCGCGATCCGCGATGCCCTGATCGGTCACGGATTCTGGCGGACGCTCTGGGTCGTCACGCTTATCCGCCTCCCACCAAATTCTCCCTTTGCCCTGACCAACCTCGCCTTGGCCAGCTCGGGCGTGCGTTTCCTTCCTTATTTGCTCGGGACGGCGATCGGGCTTGCGCCGCGGACCGGGATAGTCGCCTTTGCCGCGGCACTCGGATCGAAGAAAGCCAAGAACATTCAGGAATTCATCACCACGCAGGAATGGTGGGTCACCGCCATTGGCGTTTCTCTGACAGTGCTCGCAATGGGAATTTTGGCCTTTATCGCTGAGCGCGCCCTCAAAGCCGTCTCCCGCGGCATGCCTAAGCCAACCGAAATCCCACCTGCGGCCTAAAGACTTCGCGAATTCCGGGAATCGGTCACACGCGCAGCGGTTTCCCGCACTCGGGGCAGACCCCGTCCTTCAGGCCGCAGATCTCGTACCCGCACAGCGGGCAGCGACCATCGTTCAGGGCACGCTGCCGCCGGCTTGCGCGCCAATCGCGGATCTTCGGGGGTACCCATCCGAGCGAGAGCACGAACAGCGGCCAACCTATTGCGGCCGTCGCGGTGTTGGCGATGCCCGGCCAGTTCGGGATCCAACGCTTGGGCGCGCCCTCGGAAAGCGTTTCCGCGATTCCCGGCATATTGCCGCCGTTCCGTGAGCCGAGCCAGCCAACGAACGCGGCGCGAGCCCGGGCCGAGTCCTCATTGGTCAGAGGGGTCGTGCTGAACGGTCGAAAGCGGACCGTGTATTCGTCGTCGAACGAGGTCACGTCGTACAGCCCGCCGGCGTGACGCTCGTAGTCGAGAAAAACCCGGATCACATCATCCGCGTTCTTTTCCATCGCGTTCAGCAGCCCCTGCGTGCTGCTCTTCTCGATGTCTTCGACGCGAAAACCCGTACCATCCCGAACCAGATAAACAGAGATCGGCGAAAAAGGCTCGGCCTTGCGAACAAGCAGTCCGGGCAGGGTCCAGCCGAGTACCGAACAGGCGCTTGTGTCCGCGCTGGGGACGAGCCACAACGAGTAGAGGAGGATCGCGAGCAGGGCGATCGAGACCGCCGGGCGCGCCAAGATGGAACAGACCCGGTGCACGTGGAACTGTAATCCGTTCTTCGGTTGACAGTCCGGCGGGCGGGCGGTACGTTTGGCCCCGTGCCGTTTCTTTCGGAGGCTCCCGACGGGGCGTTCTGTCGGGCCGGGGTCGATTCACTCAGACGCACGAGGTCATGCCGTGAGCACGCCGATCGGATCCGGCATGTCGTCGCACGCCGAATCAGCCCGCCACGGCGCGCCTCCGCCCGCTTCGCCACTCGCCTCTCCGCTTCCTGCCCTTCCCCGCGTGTCGGATGTTTCCCGTCGATCCGAACCCGCACCCGCCCGCCGCAGCACGTCCATGGCACGCCGCCCCACTCCCACCCCCACCATCAGCCCCGACCGCCAGCTCTGGCAGGACATGCTTTTGCATCTGCGCAAGGCGCACCCGACCATCTGCCGCGCCTGGTTCGAAGAGCTTGAAGTTGCGGGCCTTGCCACCGGCACGCTGAACCTGCGGGCGCAGTCCGAGATCCATCGCAACTATCTCCAGCGAACCTGCGCCGATGCATTCAACGATGCCGTGCGCACCGTCTCGCAGCGATTAATCTCGATCCGATTCCTGGGGCCGGAAGAAGAATTCGCCGAGGCTCGGGGCGGGAATACGAGCGAGCCCGCGTTTTCTGCCCCGGCCGTGCACACACCGGTCGAGGCACTCGGCTCAACCGCGGCCAGCGCAATCGACGGCGGCGCGATCGACCAAATCGCAATCGACCAGAGCGCGGCACTGCCCGATCCGTACGCGCCGGCCGACCTGCCCCCCACGCCCGCCGAGCCCGAGAGCGCCGGCCGCGTCGAGCCGCCGGTCGTCGAAGTCCGGCACATCGCTCCGGTGCAAAGTCCGCATCCCGCGCAAGCCCCGAGTCGCGTGGTCATCGAGTCTGGCGAGCGCCGCGAAGACTCGCTCGTCATCGACCCCGATTACTCGTTCGAAAGCTTCGTGGTCGGCCCCGGCAACCGGCTCGCGCAGGCCGCGGCAGTCGCCGTCGGCGAGAGCCAGGGCCGCCAGTACAACCCGCTCTTCATCCACGGCGGCGTCGGACTCGGCAAGACGCATTTGCTCCAGGCCGCGTGTCTTCGCATCCTCAGCCGCAAGCCGCAGGCGCGGGTGTATTACGTCTCGTGCGAAGGCTTCATGACGCAGTTCATGGAGAGCGTGCAGTCGGGCAAGATGGCGGAGTTCCGCCACCGCTTCCGCGATGTGGATGTGCTCGTGGTGGATGACATCCACTTTCTCGCCAAGCGCGATCGCACGCAGGAAGAGTTCTTCCACACGTTCAACACGCTGTACCAGGCGGGCAAGCAGATCCTGCTTTCGTCGGATGCGGCGCCGGAAGAGATTCCCGCGCTGGAAGAACGGCTGATCAGCCGGTTCAAATGGGGTCTTGTCGCGAAGATCGACCCGCCGTGCTACGAGACGCGGGTCGCGATCCTCAAGTCCAAGGCCAAGGACCGCGGGCTGGCCATGCCCGACGACTGCGCCTGCTTCATCGCGGCGCGGATCGACACCAATATCCGCGAACTCGAAGGCGCGATCACCAATATCCAGATGTACATGTCGGTCCACCAGCGCGCCCTCGACCTCAGCCTCGTCAAGATGGCGATGAACGACCGCGCGCCCGAAGTTCTGCCGGAACCGAGCATCCAGCAGATCATCACCGCCGTGACCGATTTCTTCCGCATCCGCCTCGCCGATCTTCAGAGCAAGAAACGCCCCCGCAGCGTGACCGTGCCCCGCCAGGTCTGCATGTACTTCGCCCGCAAGATGACCAGGCTCTCGCTCGAAGAAATCGGGGGCTACTTCGGCGGCCGCGATCACACGACGGTGATGCACGCGGTGCGCGCGGTCGAGAATCGCCGCGATACCGAGAGCGAATTCGGCGGGCAGTTGAAGGCGATTGAGGACAAGATTCGGGCGAGTGGGTGATCGGCGCGATATGCGTTGCGGTAAGCTCGCGGCATGCAGCCGCACCCCAAGATCAGAAAGACGGTGAAGTGGACCGGGGCGGTGCTCACTGTGATACTCGTCACGCTATGGGTGGGGAGCGCTTGGTGGACCATTGATTGGTGGGGCGAAAGCGGCCGCGTGGTGTACGTGGAACGCGGGATGGTCGGCTTCGCGTCAGGGGAGGTGCCGGGGAAAGGCTGGAGCTTGAACCCGCACGCGCCCGAACTCCGCTGGTGGTGGAATAGATCCGTGGTCAAGAACGACCAATGGAGATCGATGCCAATCTGGATGCTGGTCGCGCCTCTTGCGACCGCGACAGCCATCGTTTGGCGCTTGGATGGAACCGCTCGTCGGCTCGCGCTTTCGGGGAAGTGCGCGCGCTGCGGCTATGACATCGCGGGCATCAGAGGGACATGCCCGGAGTGCGGAGCGGGCGCGGATGAGACTCGGCCGCGCTCCGGGTAAGCTCGCGGAGTGAAGCCCTTTCACCGAGACCTTTTATGGACCGCCGCCATCGCTGTGTCTGGGATCTCGCTGGCCCTTGCCATGAGCCTCCTGAAGACGCCAACAAGAGGCGACGACACCTATTTCCTGGCAGTCGCTCTTGTGTCCCCGTTCGTTCTCTTTGAGATTTTCGCGATCCCGATATCAGCTGTCGTGATACGTGGTTCACTTTCTTGCCACGCCTTCGCGGTGGGTACGGGTCTCGCGCTGACTTGGTTGTGCTGGTTTCCGCTGGATCGCTACGCCGCCGGATTTCCCATGGTCGGTTGGTTCGTCACGCCGCTCGCGCTGCTCGCAACGATGATGATTGTGTTCGGCGGTTGCCATCTGCTGATACGACGTGCCAGACGCGCCCGCCCGGGGCACTGCACGAAATGCGGCTACGACCTTTCCGCCACTCCCGCTGCATTGAGATGCCCGGAGTGCGGAGCCTCAAGAGCAAGTTCAACACCACTCGCATGAATCGCCTTCTGCATTTCGGCCCCGAAGGGGCCAAGGCCTGTAGCCACGGGTGGAGCAAGCGAGTCTTCGAGCGAGCGCAACCCGTGGACCGCGATCGCGATTTCATCCTGCCCCGAAGGGGCAGAGGAGTTCCTGGAAATGCTCAATCAAACAGATGCCGCATCTCGAACTCGATCTCGTGCGCACGAAGCATCCGCACATACTCCGACTTGAAGTCTTCCTTCTTGTGATGCTGCGCCTGACGCGCAATGTATCGCTTCACCGCAGGCTCTTGAGACTTGCTGACTGTGAACGCACCAAAGCCCTCTTGCCATGCGAATTTCTTGAGTTCGGGAAATTCTGCATGCACCCACTTGGACGATCGAGCCTTGACGGTGCGCATCAGATTCGAGATCGATGCCTCTGGGCGAGAACGAATCAATAGGTGCACGTGATCTTCGATGCCACCGATGTCGTAGAGCACGTCCTTCTCGGCGCGGACGATCCCGCCCATATATGGGTAGAGACGCTTGGCGACGTCCGGTGTGATCCACGGCGTGCGGCGTTTCGTGCTGAAGACGATATGAAAGAGCATCTGGGAATGCGTGCCGGACATTGCGGTTCTCCTTTATCCCTGAGGGGTCAAAGAGAATACAACTCGGCAGCATGCTTGGAACCTCGCTTCCTCTGCCCCTCCGGGGCAGGATGAAATCCGTATTGGGTCCACGGGTTGCGCTCACTCGCAGACTCGTTCGCTCCACCCGTGGCTACAGCCCTTGGCCCCTTCGGGGCCGGGAATTGCGACGCTCTGGCGTCGGATGGATTCTCGTCGATTGATGAGCCCAATGAAAAAGGGGAAACGCTTCTTGCGTCTCCCCTTCTCTTTGTGCTCTTTGTGTTCTCGGTGCTCTTTGTGGTGAATCACCCGCGACGATTCACCGCACACGCTTACTCGACGCCGAGCAGCTTCTTCGTCTCCTTCACAATGTCCTGCGCGGTCAGGCCGCACATCTTGAGCATCTCATCGGGCGTCTTCGCGCTCTTGGGGATCCGCGTGACGTGCATCTGCTTCAAGCGGAATGCATCGCCGCTCTCGGTGAGGGCATCGGCGATGGCCGAACCCAAGCCGCCACCGTAATTGTCTTCGAGCGTGATCACGTTGCCGCCGGCGTTGTTGATGTGGTCGAGCACGCCGTCGGTATCGAACGGGATGCTGTACATGTCGAGCAGGGTCGCGCTGATGCCGGCCTTGTCGAGCAGTTCGATCGCCTTGTTCGCCTCGTGCACCATGTAGCCCGTTGCAGCGATGACTAGGTCCTTGCCTTCGGTCAGCGTTTGGAAGCCGCCGAGGTTGAAGACGTCCTTATCGCTGTAGAGGAACTCGGTCTCGGCACGCAGGGTCCGCATGTAGACGCAGCCTTCGTACTCGGCCATCACGCCGACGAGGGCGTACGCCGCATACGCGTCGCTGGGCTGAAGAATGTAGAAGCCGGGGTTGCCGCGGTGATCCTTCATCGTCGCGAACGAGCGGAACCAGGCGACGTCGGGCAAAGACATCTGGCTCGGGCCATCGGAGGCGAGCGTGATGCCGCTGTGGCTGCCGACGATCTTCAGATTCGCGCCCGAGTACAAGCCCATCTCGATCTGGTCGTACGCGCGGGTGAAGAACTTGCTGAAGGTCGCCATGAACGGCACCTTGCCGCCGGCGGAAAGGCCGGTGCCGACGCCGATCATGTTCTGCTCCGCGATCTTGCACTCAAAGAAGCGATCGGCCGAGGCCGGGTCCTTGCGGAACATGTCGGTAAAGGTCGAGTTCTGCACATCGGCGTCGAGGACGACCACCTTCTTGTTGACGCGACCGAGCGCGCGGAGTCCAATTCCAAAGGCCCGACGCGTTGCGATGACGCCCGACTGGTACAGGCTCTCCATGTCGAAGGACTTCATCGCTTCCTTCAGCGTCGGCATGTCGCCGGTCGCGAGGTCGGGCGTGCTGATCTCCGGGGGCGGCTCGATCGTGAACGAATCGCTCTGCGCCAGGCTGCTGGTCAGTTCCATCCGCTTCTGGTCGAGTTCGCCCAGAGCCTTCTTGAGGGCGTCGCCGGTCGCGACCTTGCCGTGCCAGCCAGCGCCCTGCATCGACTCGGCGCCCCAGCCCTTGACCGTCTTCGCGACGATCGCCATCGGCTTGCTGGCCTTCTCGAACGCATCAAACGCGTTCTTGATCGCCGTCGGGTTGTGCCCGTCGATGACCTTGACATCGAAGCCGAACGCCTCGAGCTTCGCCGCCGTCGTCTCGGCGCTCTGCTGCCCGCTCACGCGGTCCGACTGGCCGAACTCGTTGCAGTTGAAGATCGGGAGCACCCGCTTCAGCTTGTGGTCGATGATGTAGTCAAGCGCCTCATCGATCTGCCCCTCGCGCGATTCGCCGTCGCCGATGATGCAGTAAATGTGCTTGTCGATGCCGTCGAGGATCGCTGCTTCCGAAAGACCCGCGGCAACGCTCAACCCCTGCCCGAGCGAGCCGGTTGCCGAATCGAAGAACGGGAACCCCTCCATCGGATTCGGGTGGCCGTCGAGACAGCTGTCCGCGGCACGCAGCGTCTTGAGATCATCCACGGTCAAACGCTTGCGGTTGTTCGGGTCTTTGCCGAACATCACGCCCAGCTTGGCGCACGCCGCGTAGACAGCGGGGACGGCGTGACCTTCAGACAGGACCAGGCGGTCGCTGGTCGGGTAATCAGGGTAATCGGGGCTCCAACGCATCGTGTGGAACATGAGGACCGTGACAAGGTGGCCGATGCCCATCGAAGAACTCGGATGCCCGCTGCCCGCCGCGGCGGTCATCTCGAGCGCGAGTCGATCAATTTCAATGGCCTGTGCATGGACGGCTGCTTCGAATGACATCGGGTGAACCTCCGCGGGTGCAAACGGGAAAACACCGACCACACGCCGACGCGCGTCGGCGGTGAGTGGGCACCTACGTCGAGTCGGACGACTTCGTTCGAACCGCGCTCGGGAACGACCGGCGCTCCCACGCGGTTCTATCGCCGGCCCAATGGCCAGCCTCCCGGCCGGACCGGGTCTGGTGAGTATCTGCAAACAAACAGCTATTGACAACCTTTCCGAGCCGGGCGGAAAGGAAATCGCCCGTTTTCGCCCCGATATTGCCCTCCTCGACAGGCAGAAACCTTCCGCCCGGCCCGGCGTTCCATCGCTCCTCCGCCATGGCACCGGTGGCAGCGCCGGAACCCTCAATCGTGTGATTCCATTGTCATCCCGGAAGCCCCAAAGCTCGCATTGACAAATACTTCGGCGCGTGCGAGCCGGCGAAAAGCGACCTCATTTTTGGTGCCGAACGGGCGAATTTCGTATTGGGCAGACGCGGCAGTCGGTTATAACTGGGGGTTCGCCTTTTGTGGGCAGCGTTCTGCGGCTCAGGCGCGGTTCCAAGGCCGGTCGATTTTCGGGAGCGGGAACAAATGACATCTATGGTGCGTCGGTTGATGAATGCGTGTTCCGGAGTGTTGCTGTGCGCCCTGCTTCTCGTGGTCGGCGGCGCGGTTTTGGCCCCGCACGCGGAGGCAGGACAGCGGCGCAAGCCCCGCGTCGCCTTTCTCACGAACAACAACAACGCCCAATTTCCTTCGTTCGTACCCGATGTGATCAGCAAGCTGGAATCCAGTCAACTCTTCGAGTCGGTGGATGAACTCAGCGCCCTCTCGAGCGTGCCCACCCTCGACCAATTAAACCAGTACGACGCGGTGCTTGTTTGCCCCGCCACGAGCTGGACAGATCGCGTGACCATGGGCACCAATCTGGCGGCGTATGTCGATGCGGGGGGCGGCGTCGTGCTGTCGGTGTTCTCGTTCGCACGGATCAACGCGGGCCAAGACGGCCTGTTGCTCGGCGGCGGGTGGACCTCCGCCTATCAGTGCATCCCGACCTCAAACATGGTCTTCGGCACCAACGCGACACTGGGCACCGTGGCGGTGCCGACCCATCCCATCATGATCGGGGTCGAAACCTTCGATGGTTTCCAGCGCAGCTGGCGTCCGGGCACGACCTCGGTTTCACCGGGCGCGACGCTGGTCGCTTCCTGGTCGGACGGAAAGCCGCTGGTCGCCGTCGGGCCGAAGTCCAATCGCGTCGATCTTGGGTTCTACGCCCGCTCGAGCGATGGTGATGGGAATGGCGGATATGTGTCAAGCACGGACGGGCTCAAGCTGATGGCCAACGCCCTTGCGTTCGTCAGCCGTCCGCGGATTCTGCTGGTCGCCGCCGATCTCCCTGTTGCGGTCCAGGATGTCCGGACGAAGATCAGCGCCACGGGCGTCTTCAGCCGCGTCGACACGTTCGATGCCGAATCCTCGACGCCGACGCTCGCGCAGCTCCAAAAGTACGACGCCGTCATGGTGTGGTGCGCGAGCTCTTACGCCAATTCCTTCGCGATCGGAAACGTGCTCGCCGACTATGTCGATGCCGGAGGCGGCGTGGTCTTCGGCAACCGCCGGCCGTTCTTTGATCCGGTGCGTCGGCCCGGTGGCCGCTGGCTCAGCGGCGGATACGAGATCATCCCCGAAGACGTCGATTCCACGTTCGGCACCGCAACACTCGGTGCGGTGGTCTATTCCGGGCATCCGATCATGAACGGGGTGACGAACTTCAACGGCGGAACGGCCAGTGCCCGCCCGACCAAGACCACGGTCAATCCGGGGGGCCTCATCGTCGCGAAGTGGTCCGACGGCAAGACGCTCGCTGCGGTCTCGACCAAGTGGAAGAACCGGGTCGACCTTGGCTTTTATCTGCCTTCCAGCACGGCCGCTTCGGGCTTTTGGCTCGCTTCGACCGACGGCGCGAAGCTGATGATCAACTCGCTTCTCTACACGATCAAGCCTTATGTCGCTTGCGTCACAGCGGACGGTGCTTTCGTGGGTGATGTCATCAACAAACTCTCAGCAACCGGTCGCTTCAGCGGCGTCGCGAACATCGACGTGGGCGGCTCCACCCCGTCTCTCGCCGAACTCAGCCCCTTCGGCTCCGTATTTACCTGGCAGAACGGCGCGTTCTTCAACTCTCTCGCCTTGGGTGACGTGTTCGCCGACTACATGGACGCGGGCGGAGGAGTCGTCTCCGCCGATCGGACCGATATCGCTCAGAACGCCCCGGGAGGTCGCTGGAACACCGGCGGCTACGACGTCCTGCCGCCCCCATTACCTCCGGAGATCTCCACGCCGGCGACGCTCGGCGCGATCGTGGAGCCCAACCACCCGGTCGCGAAGTTTGTCCGGAAATTCGACGGGGGCGTGGCGAGCTACCGATTCAGCCCGACCCCCCTGCTGCGCGGGCGGACGATCCTGAACTGGTCCGACGGCAATTCGCTCGTCTCGGTTCACAGCACCCGCCGCCGCGTGGACCTGAACTTCTGGCCGATTTCCAACGGCTGGAAGCCCGAGACCGACGGCGCGTGGATCATGGCCAACGCTCTTGAATGGGCCGCGGTCTCAACACCTTGTCCCGGCGACTTCAACGGCGACGGCCAGGTCGACGACGCGGACTTCACGCTCTTCGTCGCCCCGTACAACGATTTGGTCGACCCCCGGGCCGACCTCAATGGCGACGGCAACACCGACGACGCCGATTTTGTGATCTTCCTCGCGTCGTACAACGCGCTGGTCTGCCCCTAATCGCACGAATCGCACGGCGCAGCCGGGCCATAAAGAGGTCCTGGCGGATTCCCGGACCTGCCCCAACATCTTGTGGGCAGTGGCTTTTTTGATCGGAGCTGTTGGTACACTTGCTCCCGGCGTCGGCAGGCCCTGCCGCCGGATGCCGCAAGACCACACGGAGGATGCATGAAAGTCATTTGTGATCGCGGCGCGCTTCTGGACGCCATCAACCTGATCTCCGGCGCGGTCGCTGCCCGCACCCCCAAAGTCCAACTGACGTGCGTCAAGTTCACGGCGTCCAAGTCGGGCAACGCCGGCGAGGTCACGCTCGTCGCGACCGATGCCGAAATCTCGCTCCGCCTCCGCCTCGCGCAGGTCGATGTGCAGCAGCCCGGCGAAGCGCTCATCCCCGCGGACAAGCTCCGCCAGATCGTCTCCGCCGAAGATTCCGAGCCGACGCTCACGCTCGAGACCGAAGCCGAGATGATCCACATCAAGGGTCAGGATGCACACTTCAAGGTCTTTGGCTATCAGGTCGCCGATTACCCGCCCGTGCCGGACATCGCAAGCGTGATCTCCGGCAGCGACGGCACCAAGGCCAAGGCCGTCTTCACCCACAACGCAGGGCTGCTCTCGTCGACCGTCGCCCGCACACTCTTCGCAACCGCCCGTGAAAACAGCCGATATGCAATCAACGGCGTGCTCATGAAGCGCGACGGCAAGAAGCTCGAAATGGTCGCGACCGACGGGCGACGCCTCGCCCTCTGCCGTTCCACCCTCTCCGGCGGCGGCGACAAAGACGCCAAAACCATCTCCTGCATTGTTCCGACCAAGGCGCTCACCATGCTCCAGCGCCTGCTCGGCAATGCCGAAGAGAATGTTCAGGTGGCGATCACCGACAACCAGGTCTTCTTCGCCATCGGTGGCGGCGCGAAGAACGAAGCCCCTCACTCCGTCCTCAGCTCCACGCTCGTCGAGGGCGCATTCCCTCCGTACGAGGACGTGATCCCCAAGGACCAGGACAAGAAGGTCACATTCGACCGCGACGTGCTCTCGAGCGCTGTCCGGCGTGCCGCACTCCTCACCAACGAGGAATCTCGCGGCGTGCGCATGAACTTCCAGGCCAAAAAGAAGCACCTCGAACTCTCGAGCCGCGCACCCGAAATGGGTGAGGCCAAGGTCGATATCAACCTCGCCGACTACGAGGGCGATGATATCGAGATCGGGTTCAACCCGACCTTCATCATCGACGCGCTCAAGGTCATCAGCGATCCGCAGGTGATCATGGAGCTCAAGGCTCCAAACAAGCCCGGCGTCGTCAAGAGCGGCGGCGACTTTATCTACGTCGTCATGCCTGTGAACTTGCAGTAAGCACGCGGCCTTCGCTCACCCAACGACCGTTCAAGCCCATTTACACCCGGGCCGAACGCCGGTGCCGATGGACCGACCGGTCCGCGTGGATGCTGCGCCCGGCGGGCGAAAGACGCCCGACCGACGAAACCGGTGCAGGCTGCGTCACGCCCGACCGCATCCCGGGAGTCCCCGCAACCTGCGCGGGGGCCAGCGGAATACTGGCAGAGGGCTGCACCGGATCGACCGCTTTGGCGACGCGAACAGCGTTCGGGCGGGGACGCGGCGCGTGCGCCGAGGCCTGGCGATCCGCCTGCCATGCGCCGAGACACAGCCCGGGCAGCACAAACGCGCCGAGAATCGCCGCGAGCTGCCACGTCGAGAGCAGCGGCAGCGTTTCGGGCTGGACGAAGAACCAGACGAGCGCGAGTCCCGAAAGCAGGGTCAGACATGCCGCGGCAACGATGCCGGCGAGACGGATTGAACGAACCAGGCGATGCATCAAGTTCCCCACGGATTGATCGGACAGACCGGAGCGGCGCCGGCAGGAGGCAAATCTACACCAAAACCGGCGCGAGTTCTAGCGATCGCCCCGCGGAGCCGTGCAACTTCAGAAAGTTTTGGAAATGCTGTGCGGGGTTCGGTGCGGGCGGATTTGTGAAGAGAGGCAAGACGGTGTATCGTCCTCACCACGTGAAGGCGCGAAACGGTCAATTGCTCTCCAGCCGCGCGGCGATGCCGCTGCTGTTGTGCTGCGCCATGGCAATGAACGCCGCCGCCCAGTCTCAACCCGTGGCGCCCGAGCGTCCGGTCGGCTCGCCCCCGATCGACGGACCGATGCCCCGCGAGGAACCAAAGCCGGGTACACCCGGCAAGGAGCTTGAAGTCTTCGAGGGAAGACCGGTGCGCGAAATCCGGCTCGTCAAGCCGGTGCGCCCCAAGGCCGATGGCGAGGCAGTCACCTACGAGCCCGTCGACGACGACACGGCGAAGATCGTGCGGAACCAGCTCCGCCTGCGCGAGGGTGCCGCGTACGACCAGAGCGTGGTCTCGGGCGACATCACACGCCTCAACCGGCTCGGCCGTTTCAAGCAGGTCGAGACCCGTGCGCAACCGTACGACGACGGCAGCGTCGCGCTCATCTATATCCTTCAGTTGCAGCCGATCGTGCAGGATGTCCAGAGCGTGGGCAACCGCAAGTTCAGCGATCAGCAGATCGCCAAGGAAGTGGACATTCTGCGGGGTACGCCCGTCGATCCGCTCCAACTCGAACGGGCCAGCCGTCGCATCGAGGCGATGTACCGCAAAAAGGGCTTTTACCTCGCCCGCGTCTCGGTGGATGAAGAACAGCTCGAAAAGAGCGGCATCGTCATCTTCAACATCCGCGAGGGCGAACGCCTCAAGGTCGTCGCCATCCGCTTCGAGGGGAACCGAAGCTTCGGTGCATCCGAAATTCAGCCCAACATCGCGACCAAGACCGCGTGGCTCTTCAACCGGGGCCCGCTCGACGACGACATCCTCGACGACGACGTCGGCGCCATCATCCGTTTCTACAAGGACCGGGGCTTCCTCGACGTGCGCGTTGACCGCAACGTCCGACCCGCACCGACGGGCAAGGAAGCGATCGTCACGTTCCTCATCGATGAAGGCCCGGTCTACACGCTCCGGAGCGTGGACACCTTCTACATGGAGTATGCCCGGGGGTTTGCCACTATCGCCGAAGCCAAGGCCGACCTCAAGCCCGGCGAGAAGATGCTCGTGCTCGGCCCGGAGTCGCGTCCCAACGAGCCCTCACGCAATATCTTCGTTTCGCACGACGGCCAGATTTCGTCCGATCAGGCCAAGGGCCTCATGCTCATCAAGCCCGGTGATGTCTACAGCGTCGACAAACTCGACAAGTCGATCAAGGCAATCGCCAACGCCCTGGGCATGATGGGCTTTGTCGATGCCCAGGTCACCCGCCGCGAACGCCGCGACACCCAGCAGCCCCAGGTCGATATCGTGATCTTCATCACGCAGGGCAAGGAATACAAGACCGGCGAGGTCATCATTCAGGGCAACGACATCACGCAGCAGAAGGTGGTGCGCCGCCAGATCGAACTCCAGCCCGATCGCCCGCTCGACACCGTCGCCCTCGAGAACAGCACCCGTCGCATCAAGCAGACCAACACCTTCGACAACCAGCGCGTCCGCATCACGGCCCAGAAGCCGGAAGAAACCGATCCGGAACACCGCGACGTGCTGGTCGAGGTCGCGGAAACCAACACGGGCGAGTTCAACATCGGTGCCGCCGTGAGCAGCGACGGAGGCGTGCTCGGTCGTATCTCGATCACCCAGCGGAACTTCGACATCGGCGATCCGCCCGACACCGCCGGCGAACTCTTCAGCGGGCGCGCATTCCGAGGCGGGGGCCAGACCTTCAACATCACCGCCCTGCCCGGCGACAAGGTCCAGAGCTACGGCGTCTCGCTGTCCGAGCCGTACCTGCTCGAGACCAACTTCTCCGGATCCGCCGCCTTTGCGTACAACCAGCGCGAGTACGACCAGTACAGCGAGCAACGCGTCGGTCCCCGATTTGTCCTCAGCCGGCGTTTCGGCACCCGCTGGGTCGCCTCGATGCCGTTCAGTTTCGAAAAGGCCGTCATCTACAACATCCCGCCCACGTCCGCCGTCGACATCTACGAATCTCAGGGCTCCGCAAACATCTATCGCGGCGGACTGGTTCTCAGCCGCTCCACGTTCGACGACCCTGTCCAGCCCACGCGCGGCAGCAAGGTCGAAATCGCCGGTGACCAGGTCTACGGAACGTACAACTACAACATCTTCCGGCTCGAACACCAGATTTTCATCCCGCTCAGCGAGGATTACCTGGGCCGGACCACGACTCTTTCGTTCCACACCCGCATGGGCTACATCCCCCAGGGGCGGTCTTCGGTCCCCGTGTACGACCGTTTCTACCTGGGCGGATCCGACCTTCGAGGCTTCCAGTTCCGCACTGTTTCGCCCCGCACCACGCAGTTCTTTCCCCCCGGCGTGCCCAGCCCCGAGCCCATCGGCGGCACGTGGATGTTCAGTTTCAATCCGGAAATCAAGGTCCCGATCTACGACGACATTCTCGCGATGGTGTTCTTTGTGGATACCGGCACGGTTCTCTTCGAGCCTGGGTTCGACCAGTACCGCATCTCGGTCGGTACCGGTTTTCGCGTGAACATCCCGCAGCTTTCGGGCGCTCCACTGGCGTTCGATTTCGGTTTCCCGATCAAAAAGGAACCCGACGACAGCGGGCGCCTGTTCACGTTCAGCGTCGATGTGCCGTTCTGAGTGTCCCAGCGGGGTTTTGTGCCTCCGGACACGTGTTTCTGTCCCGTGAGGGCGAGCGCTTGTCCGCACCCCTCGATTCTCCCGTATCATGCACCCCGCGTCACCGGGTGGCGTGCCCCGCGTGACCATCCTTGTCCGTGCACGCCTTGGACAAATCCATGAATACTGGTCGCAGGTCGTTCGGTCGTTTGGCGGGCTTGATCGGTGCGGGCATCGTCGCAGCAGGCGTCGCCGGCATGGGAGCGATGTCGGTGCAGGCGCAGAACGCCGCAGCCCCCGGGGCGCCCAAGATCGCCCTGATCAATATCGAGAAGGTCATCAACGACCTGCAGGAAATCAAGATCGCCCAGACCAAGATCGCCGCGAAGGCCGAGGCCCGCCAGGCGGAGCTGAACGCCATCGTCAAGCAGATCGACGAGGGGCAGAAGAAGCTCGAGCTCATCGATCCGAAGGATGTCACCCGTCGCGACGAGGCCGTCCGCCTGATGGAACTGACCGCAACGGCCAACGCCAAGCAGCAGGCCTTCCAGGCGATCATCAATATCGAAAAGGGCGATCTGTTCAAGCTCGTCCACGGCCACATCATGGACGCGTGCGCCAGCTACGCCCAGAAGAACGACATCGATCTCATCCTCGTCGACGACCGTGTTCTTTCCTTCGCCGAGAATGACGACGTCAACAAGGTTTCGGCGCTCATCTCGCAGAAGCGCATCGTTTACGGCGCGCCCGCTCTCGACATCACCGACGCCATCATCAAGATGATGGACAACGGCTTCCAGGCCAACCCCGCCAAGAAGCCCGCGCCGAAGAAGCCCTGATTCAACTCTGACCCACGATCGTCCGCGTTTCCGCGACGGCCGGCCTACCGACACCGAATCCACATGCAAGCCACAGCACCCACAAGCACGACGCCAGCATCCGCACCGGAACCGGCCACGCCGGCCCCCGGCGGCGCGATGACCTCCGGCAAACTTGCCGAGATTCTCAAGGGAGAACTGCTCGGTTCACCGGATGTTGCGATCACCGGTATCAGCGCGATCGATCAGTCACGCCCCGGCGATCTCACCTTCATCCGCAGCACGAAGTTCGCACAGATGTGGGACCGGAGCAAGGCGTCGGTTGCGATCGTCGTCCAGGAAGTCGGCCCGCCCAAGAGCGTCGCCGAGGGGCGTG
>JAEUJD010000210.1 GCA_016793015.1 Phycisphaerales bacterium | reverse complement strand
GCCACGGATAGCGCGGGAAGCGCGAACGGCACGATCAGCGGCGATGTCGCCTATGTGCCCGGCCGCTACGGCCAGGCGTTCGACTTCAATGGTGGTGAGATTGCCTGCGGCACGACCGCGGGCAACTTCGGCACGGGCGACTTCACGATCGCGTTCTGGGTCCGGAACCCCGCAGTCGTCGCCGGCCTCGAGGTTATGAGCAAGAGACCGGTCTGCAATTATGCGAGCTTCTTCGATATCCGCGGCGGCGCGGGCGACCTCGGCAACGGAATGTATATCGAGGCCTATTCGAACGCGGGTCGAGCGAACAAGATTCTGGTGGCGGCGACCGGAATGTTCGACAACAGCTGGCACCACATTGTGTTCAGGCGGCAAGGTTCGAACGTCGTAACAGCGCGGGACGGGATTCTCATCGCGACGTATCTGACGAGCGGCGTCACCAATATTACGAATAGCGCACAATTGCGATTCGCGGGCGGCCCGTGCGTTGGTTTCGACGGCACGCAGCGCTTCACCGGGCTCCTCGACGATATCCGCTTCTACAACCGCTTCCTGACGGATGCCGAGCTGCGGTCCTTTGCGTGCGCGACCGACATGAACAGCGACCTGCTTGTGGACGATACCGACTTCACGATATTCATCCAGCAGTACAACTTGCTCGCGTGCTCCGATCCGGCGATGCCGTTCAACTGCGTCGCGGACTTCAACCAGGACGGAATGGTGGACGATACCGATTTCGTCATTTTCGTCGGCGAGTACAACCAGCTCGTGTGCCCGTAAGCGCTCGTTCAAGTTCGGCAGTACGTGCGGAGTGAAGACTCTGTCACGTTCGGCGCTGCCGGCGGGCTCTGCGAAATCGGATCGACGGGGCGTGACGTCGTAGGCGTTGTCATCTAGACTTGGTTTCATCTGCTGGAAAGAGAGCTTCCCGCCGATCACCTGTTGCGTGAGCCCGATCGGCTTTGCCGCCCGTCCCCGCTCGGTCTGCAACATCGGCTGCTATTCGCGATCCGCCTTTTCGCCGCCGTCTCGCATCAGAACAGGGAAGAAATTCGATGTCGCACCAAGGTCCCGACTACTTCAAAGACGTGAGCACACGGCGACGGCCCATCGATGTCGCAGTTGCTCCGGTCGCGAAATTCGCGAAGAAGGAAGTGGCGGGGGGGATCGTGCTGATGGTCAGCACCATCGTCGCCCTGACGCTTGCGAACAGCACGCCGGCAATCGCCCATGCATTCCACCAGTTCTGGACCGGCATCCCGGTATCCGTCCATGTGGGATCATGGTCTTTTCCGCCGAGCAAGTATCCGGGGCACCTCGAGTGGTGGGTGAACGACGCGCTTATGGCGGCGTTCTTTTTCGTCATCGGCCTGGAACTCAAGCGGGAGTTTCTGGCGGGCGAGTTGAAGGACCCGCGAAAAGCCGCGCTACCCCTGATCGGCGCGGTGGGTGGCATGCTGGTCCCCGGGTTGATCTACACCGCATTCAACTTCGGAGGCCAAGGGATGCGAGGGTGGGCGATCCCGACCGCAACCGATATCGCGTTTGCTCTCGGGGTCTTGGCGCTCTTGGGCCGGAGAATTCCGGTGGGTTTGCGGTTGTTCCTGGTCACCTTGGCTGTCGTCGACGACCTGGGCGCACTGCTCATCATTGCGATCTTCTACACCAGTTCCGAAAATCTCAACATGCCCTCACTGGGCGTTGCGGGCGCAGTGATGGGCGTGATGGCAGGGATGAACTTACTGGGGGTGCGTCGGTGGTGGGCGTACGGGCTTGTGGGGCTTGCGCTCTGGTACTTCGTGCTGAAATCCGGGGTCCATCCGACAATCGCCGGCGTCATGGGCGCGATGACGATTCCGGTCAGGACTCGGATCGACGCAGCGGAGTTTACGAAGTCCACGCGGCGGCTCGTCGACGAGTTCGACCGCGACGTCGCCGCGTCCAAGGAAGAGTCCGGGGGCAGCGAGAAACAAGGAATGATCGTCACCAGTCCTGTGCAGCAGGGCGTGCTGCTCGCGATGGAGAAGCTGACCGAGGGGGCGCAAACCCCTTTGCAGCGGCTCGAGAAAGGAATGCTGCCGCTGGCGGCATTCTTTGTGGTGCCGATCTTCGCACTGGCCAACGCGGGCGTGTCAGTGGGCAATGTGGCAGGCATCGCGGTGCGCGATCCTGAAGCCTGGGGGATTGTGTTGGGTCTTGTGGTCGGGAAGACCCTGGGCATTCTGGGCGCGTCTTTTCTTGCCGTCCGACTCGGTTTCAGCGTTCTGCCAGCCGGGGTGACGTGGCGGCACATGCTCGGCGCGGCACTCCTGGGGGGCATTGGCTTCACCATGTCGCTCTTTATCGCGCACTTGGCATTTGAAAGCCCGGAAAGATTGGCGATCGCCAAGTTTGGCGTGCTTTCAGGATCGGCAATCGCCGCGATCCTGGGAGCGTCCGTGCTGCTGACTTGCCGTCGTGGACCCGAAACCGTCTCCGGCCATTGACTGGCCGGTTCACAGGCGTGTGCAGAGCGCCGCGACAAGGTTCCGGGCGGGCCTATCTAATCCCGATGCATCGGGGTGGTTCTGCGACGTTCGAATGAGATTTCGGGCAATTTACAGTGTTTGATTTGTGTTGGGATGTGGTTCCGCCTGCGTTATGATGGGGCATCGCAGCCCAGCGCTTTCGCATTTAACTTTCGGAGCATCCATGCGTTTCTCTGCCGCTCTTTGTGTCGGACTTTGTGCCGGTCATGCTCTTTGCTCGTCGGCGCAAGCTCAGCCAGTGCAATTCACCGGACCGGGGCCGATAATCGAAGACGGCCGCCTCGTGTTTCCGGAAGGTGCGGATGTACCCCGCTCGATGTCGCAGGCCGAACGCGACTACATGGCTCTGAATCCGAGGCTGCCAAATCCGTTCACGGATCGCGTCGGCGGCACGCGACCGCCGGGACCGATCGTCTGCCCCGGTGAATACGCACCTGCTCAAGGCATTCTGATGGCGTGGGAAGGTTCAACCGCGCAGAACAACATTCTCGCCACGATGTGCCGCCATATCACCACGACCGGAGCCGCCGACGCGTACGTCGTGGTCGATACCGCGAGCGAGCAGACATCTGCCAGCACGACCATCTCGAACGCGGGCGCGAACATGTCGCGCGTGAAGTTCTTCATCCGGGGCACCGATTCGATCTGGATCCGCGATTACGGCCCGAGATTCATCTATGTCGGAACACGGAACGTGCCCGGGCAGGGTGCCGTGCGCGGCATCGTCGATCACGAGTACAACCGCCCGCGTCCGAATGACGACGCGTTTCCCGCGTGGTTCGGGCCTTCGGGTTTCCCGACCAAGAAGTTCGGCGTTTACGACCTCGGGATGGTCCACGGTGGCGGCAATTACCACCTCGATTCGGTGGGACGATCGTTCGCGACGCAGTTGATCGAGAACGAGAACAACGGCCTATCGGCTTCGGACATCGTGAACACTTGGAACGATTTTCAGAACGTGAACACGACGATCATGCCCGCTTTCCCGACCTCGGTCGACAGCACGCAGCACATCGATATGTGGATGCAGATCATCTCGGACAATCGGGTGATCATCAGCGACTGGCCGAGCAACGTCGGCTCCACCCAAGACGTCATCTGCGACAACGCGGCAACGCAGCTCGCGGGCATGGGCTACACGGTCTTCCGCGTTCCGGCCCGGTCGCTGAGCGGCATCCATTTCACCTACGCCAATATGGTGATCTGCAACAATCTGGTGCTCCTGCCGACGTACGCCAACACAACGATGACCAACGCGGGCCACAACACCCAGGCGCTCGCCGCGGTTCAGCAGGCCTTTGACTTCGACGGCAACGGCACCTCCGACAAGACGATCGTGCAGGTTCCGTGTGACTCATTGGCCAGCTCGGCGGGCGTGATGCACTGCATCGTCATGCATGTTCCCGCTCACGCAGGAGCTGCGGGCATCAACGGGCAGATTCCGACCGCGCACGTCAGCACGCTGAACAGCGCGACCACGCTCAACCCCGGCCAGCCCTTCCCGCTGACGTGGCTGACCGACGACGACAAGAACATCGGAACGGTGGATCTCCACTTTTCCGCAAACGGGGGCCTGAGCTTCCCGCTGACTGTTGCGGCCAACATCGCCGACGGCGGAACGCTCAACTGGACCGTCCCGAACCATCCGGGTACCAAGGCACGCATCCGTGTCACCGTGCGCGATCTCGACGGCAACTCGGGCTCCGATATCAACGACCTGAACTTCACCATCACCGGCACGCCCTGCCCGGCGGATATGAATCTCGACAGCATGGTGGACGATTCGGACTTTGTCGACTTCGCTGGTGCGTACGACGCGTTCGAGACGCTGCTGGGCGACTTCAACGGCGATGGATACACCGACGATGCCGACTTTGTGATCTTCGCCGGCGCGTACGACAACCTCACGTGCCCGTGAGGTTGATGGAGGCCTGAAAAGCGGTCCGAGCGTGAAGCGGGGGGCGGCTTACTTGCCGATCTTCTTCACGTTGTCGCTCGATTCCTGAAGGTCTTCGCCAAGGCCTTTGGTGGCGTTGCACCCGAGGATCGAAACGGCCACGACGGCGGCGGCCGCGAAGCCCAATGCACGGACGAGCGGACGGACGAGCGGACGGGGTTTGAGGTTGTTGGATTGGTTGGTCATGATGTTCAGAGTATCCGCCTTTGCCGTGTTTGCAAACTGAAGCCGCAGCGAGAATGCGCTCATTTTCCCCTTGCCGCGTTCGAGGGAGCGGTACAGACGAGGTCGTTGTACCCGGAGACGAAGAGGGCAAAGTCCGCGTCGTCGACGGCGGAATCGGAATTCAGGTCGGCGCGGCAGCCGGGCGGCATGATCGGATCGCTGCACAGAAGGGTGTTGTACGAATAGACGAAGACGACGAAATCCGCATCGGTCACCAAGCCGTCAAGGTTGAAATCCCCGGGGCACGAAGGCTCGCATCCATCGGGAATGCCCGGGTGAGAAAGGTCGGTTGCCAGACCGCTTTTAATATCGCAGGAGTCGGGGATGCCGTTGGCGTTGCAGTCGGGATCGAAGCCCGATTCGATGTCGATCGCGTCATCGATGCCGTTGCGGTTGCAATCATCGGGACCGACCCGGAAGAAGTAAACATCCTGGCCGCCCGCGAGCGTTGCGCAGGTGACGATCGTCGCGCCGAGCGCGTCGGATTCCATGTCCTGCCAGTCGCCCATGCCGTTCGAGGGCGGCGCGCCGATCCGCGAATCGAACGTGTTGGTCAGTTGGATCGGGGTCGACCAGGTGTCGCCTCCATCAAACGACTGCGTGAACATGAGCTGCGTGGTGGAGATGCCGGCGGTTGAGAAATAGATCACGTCGAGCCGTCCATCGGGGGCAACCGAGAGGCCGCCAAACCACTGCCAGGCTGATGGGCCTGCGGGCTCGGGGTTGACCTTGATCGGAGCCGAGAACGTCACGCCACCGTCGGTCGAACGCGCGAGCAGGATGTCGGCGGGGTCGGCGCTGGCGGGATTGACGGTTGAGAGCACGTAGACCCAGCCTCGCCTGGGGCCAGAGCTCTGATCGACACCAACGTGCACCTGCCCGAGCAGGCCGAAGAGGTTCGGCGCGTTGGACGCGGTGCCGAGGAATGTGCCGCCCATCGCGACGGTGGAGGACAGGAAAGTCGGCGCCGGCCCGAACGCGTTGGACGATCGCAGAAGATAAAACGTCGAGGAATTGGAAGTCGCTGAGGCGCCTGAGATGAAAAGTTGACCATCGAGCCCGATGGCGGAACGGCCGGCGAGCGGCCTGTTCACGAGCGCGATCGGCGATTCGAACGAGTTTCCCCCGTTGAGCGATCGCGAGAACGTGTTGGGCGCAAACGGGTTGGAGGAGTTGCTCCAGTGCTGATAGATCGCGCCGTTTCCGAGGCTGCTCGTGGTATCGATCGTGAGCCACTGCCGGTCGGCGCCGAATGCAGCGAGCGGGCCGCCCCAGGTGTGGCCGCCGTCGGTTGAGCGGAATATCTGCGAGAGCGGGGCAGAGGTGCGTGAACTGAAGAAGAACGTGCCATCGGAGTCGACCCGCACGAGCGGATTTGACCGGGCCACGCCCGGATCGAGATCAAAGGCGTGCCAGGTTCGTCCCGAATCGTTGGACCACGCGCCCGCTGCCTCTGCGGAGTTGGTTGCGATATTGGGGAATCTTCGAAATGCGACAACGATGCGCCCGGGCGCGGAAGGATCGATCGCGATCGTCGGCTGGTGAGCCGCGTCGCCGATCAGGTTCATCCCGAACGTATCGACGTTGACTTGCGATGCGCGGACCACTCCGATCGCCGACGCGTGGAGAATCGCCGACTGGGGCAGCGGGGCGCGGCGTTCCGTGTTCGTGTCGGGGCGGGCGTGGGAAACGGCGGGCGTCAGCGCGGCTGCGAGCAGGAGCGGCAGTGTCCGCGAGGCGATGCGATGATTCATCGTGCGGCTCCCTCCGATGATTGAAGGAGCGACGGACAAACCAGCGCGTTGTACGCGATCACGAACAGTTGGAAATCCGAGTCGTCGACGAATCCGTCGCGGTTGAGATCGGCGCGGCAGCCGGCGGGCATCGCGGGCTCGGCGCACGCCGAGATGTCGTATTGCGGCAAAAAGAGCAGGAAATCCGCGTCGTCGACCGCGTTGTCGTCGTTGAGGTCGCCGGCGCAGCAGCCCGTCGTGGCGAGAGACGCCGGAGCCGATTCGATGAACGTGCATCCGGAGAAAACACGCACGGTGTACGCGTGCGGAACGCCCGAAGCTGGCTGGCTGATGCGAAGTTCGGGCTGGTACACGCCCCGAGCGATCGAGCCGTCGCTCTGCGTTCCTTCGGTGAGCGCGACCCCGTCGCGGTACCACGCGTAAGAGAGTGTTTGATTGCCGCGGGCCTCGACACGGAGCGTTGCCCCGGCACTGGCACAGGCCGATTGGGGCTGAGCGGTGATGATCGCCTGCTGATGAACCGCAAAGTAGAGCGCGCCTCGGCCGCTGCTTATCGATGTCCCGGCCACGAGATCGGGCGCGAGCGGACCGGGGCCGTCGGCGTCGAAGAGCTGCAGCGCCTCGATGACGCCGCCGGGTTGGTTTTCGCTCACAAGTTGCCAGCTCGAACCGTTCCATGTGACGAGGTACTTGATCGCGGGATCGGCATTGACCGATGTGAAAGCCCCGCCAACGACGAGCTGCGGCAAAGCGGGCCCGGCCCCGTCGAAATCCCACGCGAGGATCGCGGAAACTTTGCCTCCGGCCAACGAGCCGAGCCCGTACCACGTCGTGCCATCCCAAACTGCCAGTCCCGTCGCGGGCTTGGCGTCCGCCTGCGTGAAGAGCCCGCCCGCGACCAGTCGAGCGGGGGTTTCCGGGTCGTTGTCGTGGTCCCACGCAAAGAGCGAATAAACAGTTCCATTCAGGCCCGCGGCAAAGGGCTGCCAGGATGCGCCGTCCCACCGGGCGATTCGTGATGCGGGCGAACCACCGGCAGACGTGAACGCGCCGCCTGCGACCAGCAATTCGGGCTCCGGCCCTGCGCCGTCCGGATCGAAGGGGAGCAGCGCGTAGACAATGCCGTTGACACCGGGTGCGCCAGCCGGGCCGAGCGCACTCCAGCGGGTGCCATCCCAGGATCCGATCTGGTTGAGATTGGTCAAGCCCGCGGAGTTGAACGAGCCGCCGGCGATGAGCAACTCGGAGGCTGAACCGGGGGGCTTCCATGACGCGAGCGCGTAGATATTCGCGCTCAGGCCGGTGCCGAGCGCGGTCCACACGCCCGAGGATGGACTCATCGAGGCGAGGTTGCCAAGTTGAGCGGATCCGGCGCCGACCATGTTTGGATTTCCGCCGGCGACCAGGCGGCGAGGCTGTCCGGGCGCGGGCGACCAGGTGGTCAGGGCGTTGAGGGTGCCGCTGATCCCGTTTGCTCCGAGCTTGTTCCAGCCCTTTGCGTTCCACGACGAAATGTTGCCGAAAGATTGCAGGCCGGAATACGCGACAAAGCCGGCAGCGACGAGCACCGGGCTTTCGGGGCCTGAAGCATCCGGATCCCACGTGGTGAGCGCTGCGATCTTCGGCGTTGTGACGCTGTTGTAACGGAATCCGGTGGGGAAGAGTGAAACAGACGCACCGTCGAACGATGCCAGGCCGTTGGTCGTCAGTCCGGCCGGGGTGCTGGCTTCCCAATTACACAGGATCCACGGATCACCGGGCGGACGGGCGGGGCCACCAGAGAGAGGCTGGATCTGCGTGAGGGAACGCCCGTTGCCGAGCGTGCTCGCTATCGGAATGAACGGCACCCATGCCCCCGATGGTTCATCCCACAGATATGCGGAAGGCTGGTTCACACCCCAGCTGCCGTTGACGAGCAGTTTGGGCGTTGATTCGGGTGTGGGCTGCCAAGTGGAGAGCTGGGTGATACTCCCGGCACCCAACTGCGGATACGTCGTCCAAGCTGTGCCGTCGTAGCGGGCGACCGAGATCTGGCCTTGCGTCGGATACGAAACCATGATGTGAGGCCGGCCCGGGCCGTCGCCGTCGGGATCGAAGAGCCCCAGCTTCTTTCCCCAGCCGAGATTGCCGTCGTACCCCGGAAGGCCATCACCGATGGGGGACCATGTCTGGCCGTCCCACTTGGCGATGTGGTTGAGTGGCGTTGCTCCCGAGGTTGTGAAGCTACCTGTCGCGACGACGACCGAATCCGGCGCGCCGGGGTAAGACTCCCAGACCACGAGCGACTCGACTGCGGCATTCAGCCCCGCGCCGCACACGCCGAACCAGGTCTTGTCCCAGGTCGCGACGTTCTTGGCGTACACAGGCAGCGGTTCGACACTCCGGTCAAACTCGCCGCCCAGGACGAGGATCTTCGAAGCGCTGTCTTTTCCCGGTGGTTGCCAGACAACCATGTCCGCCGGGTAGGCGTGGTACATCGAGAAACCCTGAGGGGTGACCAATTCGCGCCACGAGTACCCGTCGTAGTACGCGGCGCCGCTGTTGTTGGGAAGAGAGAAGCCGAAGTCGCCGCAGGCGACGAGATACTCGGGAAGCGGGCCGGGGCCATCAAAGTCCCAGGTCGAGAGCGTCTCGAAGTAAACACCACCGGTGCCGTTGAACCCTCTCCAGAGTGGTTCACTCCAGTGATCGTTGAGCCAGACGAAGGGCGGGCTGCCGGAGCCGGCGAGAACGAGGCGGCGAGGAGTCTCGGGCCGGTTGTCCTCATCCCAGTTGGTTGCGCACCGGATGTTTTCGGTGAAGGGAGCGCCGGTGGGCACAGCCATGCGGCCGGAATATGTGGGCGCGCAATCCTGCGCGAAAGCGACCGGCGTGATCACGCCGAGGAGGGCAAGAACGAATGGATTGGCGCGGGTTGTCGGGGTCATGAAGTTCTTGGATCCGATCGGCGGAGCGGAAGGCGGAATGAAGCGAGTGGAAAAGTGAATGGACGACCACGGGCCGCGCGTGGGCGCGTCCCGGATTCTACCAGAAATCACGTCCAAAGAAAGGGGTTTGTTTGGTATTTGTCGCTTTTTCAGTCCGCGCGGTAAAAGGAAGAAGCCGGAACGGAAACCCTTGTCAATGCGGAATTTAAGGACAAACCAAGGCGTCATAGCCGACCACGAACACGGTGAAATCGGCGTCATCAACCACCGAATCGCTGTTCAGGTCGCCTGGGCAGCCGGCTGTCATCGCTGGGGTAGCGCAGTCGAGGATGTAGTATGCCGCCAGGAAGATGGTGAAGTCGGCGTCATCGGTCAATCCAACCGCATTGAGATCGGTGGGGCAATCGCTTCCAAGGGCGATGATGTTCGCGGGGTTGTCAACAGTGCCTCCGATCGACTTCGTGCGGCAGTAGATCTTGAAGCCCGCGGTGTTGAGGCGCGAGCCCGGTGCGATGATCAAGGTTTCGGTGTAGAGCGTTTCGCGTTGGGTCTGTCCGGCCCCGTCGTTGTCGCGAGCATCGATGAGCGTGACGGTGGTGGGGATTGGCCCGATCTCGAGCGTCCCGAGCGGGAAGGAGTGATCCGGGTTGGCGGAGAGCGCCGAGGCGACCGGCCCGCGATCCATCGACATCACTTCAAAGGTCTGCTGCCGGGCCCCGATGCCGCTCATGCGGATGGTGGATTCGGACATGCCCAGATTGTGCGATTCGGTGAAACGAAGATCGAAGTTGCCACCGATCTCGACCGCGCCGCCTGTGAGTTCGTGGTTGTCGATGGTCATCGCACCGGGTGCGCCGAACGTGATCAACCGCGGTGTTGCCGGAGATGGCGACTGAAAATCCAAGCGCGTCACCATCCGCTGGAGGAGGCGCTACAAGGCATGAAGGCCAGCCCCCACTCCAATTCCGCGCCGGCCCGCAGAATCACGCTGCATCGCCCGCGCCCATTGGATCAATATACCAAAACAGGGGGGCGCGTAAAAGAAGGAACCGCCTCACGCGTCGCGTGTCGGGATGCGAAAAAGTCGCTGCGACGATTACGGGCAGATCAGTTGGTCGTATGCCAGTGCAAACAGCACGAAGTCGCTGTCGTCGACCACCGTGTCGCCGTTCAGGTCCGCTGGGCAGGAGGCCGGAGAGGGCGGACATTCGAGCGTGTCGTATGCCGAAGCGAAGATCGTGAAGTCGGCATCATCGACCTGGCGATCGTTATTGAGATCGCCCGGGCATGGCGCGAGGACTACGGCGTAGTCGGCGACGACGGGAAGGTGATCGGAAACCGTTGTGAGGAGTTGGAGCACCTGGAGCCGGTTGGTGAGATCGGGAAGGGCGGTGCTGAACTGGGAATAGACGCTCGCGCCGAAGGAGGTGCTGCCGTTGTTTCCGAAGACGCTGTAGGTGCCGGGGACGAGTTGAAAACCGTACTGATTCAGGACCGCGTTCGTGACGAACTGAAAATCGAAGCGGATGTCGCAGCCTGTGGACGAATGCGTCATGAGCGCGCGATAGGTGCTGGTGTTGGTCCAGACGTTTGCCGGGTTGGCGGGGTCGTTGGCCTTGCCGTTTCCCGGGGCAAAGAGCGTGGCGTAGGCGGTTTCTGATCGGCCGCTGGTGAAGTTGAAATCGCCGGAATAGATGATGTGGGCGCTGGGGCCGAGCGCGTCGGCGTCGGCGCGGATCGTGGTCGATTCCACGTTGCGCCGGTTCTTGCTGGTCGAGTCGCTCGATGCCTTGTAGTGGCTGACGTAGATGTAAAAATCGGCGGAGGTTCCGTAACCGATCGGGCGGAGCTGGTAGCGCATCGGAGCACGGGGTGCGCCCGAGCCGCTCGCGCTGCCGATCACCTTGGCCTGCACCATCTGGATTGTGGTCGTGTTGTAGACAAGCCCGTTCGGCCCGCCTCCCGTGCCGCCGGTGGTCGGGTTTTTGAGCGTGTCTGCGGCATAGGTGCCGGGGCCGTAGATCGCGTTGAGTTGATCGACGATGTAGGGAAGTGTGGCGGAGTTTCCAGGCGTGAACTGCGTTCCGTCGAGTTCCTGCAGAGCGAGGACATCGATCGGCTGCGCGTTGCCCGCGAGATGGTGATTGCCGATCGCCTGCATGACGGTATCGAAGCCGGGGTTTGGCGGCACGATGCCAAGGCCCGAGCTTTGCACGTTGTACGTCACCACGCGGATCGCTCCGTGCGAGGCGGCGCAGGCACCCGTCACGAGCGCGAGAATGAAAGTCATACGAATCGGGGCGCGGCTCATGATAAAAACGTTCCTTGCAAGTGGGCGGGTCACCGTTTCGGCGGTTTCTGGAGCCCCATTCTACCGGAAGCGGATTGAACTCCACCGATGGAAACGAACGTCCCGCGAGGTTATTTCGCGGGACGGCGATCGGACCGGTGGGAATGCGGAAGGTGTGTTGGCTCGGGATCGCGATCAGGGGCACGAGAACGCGTCGTAAGCGATTGCGAAGGCAACGAAATCGCTGTCATCCACGAAGCCGCTGGGCACGATGTCGGCGGGGCACCCGGCGGGCATGCCCGGAGCGGTGCAGTCGAAGGCTTCGTACGCGATCGCGAAGAGGGCGAAATCAAGGTCATCGACGAGCGAGTCGTTGTTCAAGTCGGCGGGGCACGGATTGAACGATGCGACATCGCCGGTGATGACGAGGCCGAAGCCCTGTGTGCCGACGTTGACGGTTGCGCCGACAACTTCGGCACGCCAGGTGCCGACGGCGGGGGCGTTGAGGAGGAAATGCTCGATGCTGTTGATGGCATCGGCGGTGCCGCCGGTCTGGCTCTGGCCGGTGGTGGCGTTGATCACGTTTCCGAGGTAGACATTGCCGGAGGGATCGATGACGCGCAGGTTGATGTTGTTGACGGGCGCGAACGAAGTGGGGATCGTCGCCGGGGCATCGGTGAAGGCCATCGTGATGCGGAGAATCTGGGAGTTGCTCTGCACGCGGAATGAAGTGGTCGAGGTCGAGCCGGTGGAGAGCGCGTCTCCGGCGGTTCGACGGATGTCCTTGATAAGCAGCTTGCGGGCATCGCCCGCGAGGAAGATGCTGTTGTCGAGGAGGATGCGTCCGAAGCCCTCGTTGGTGTTCGGAGGAAGCTTGTTCGGCGATGGATACGTCGTCATGTCAACGGCCGAATTCACCAGCATGGCGCGCAGGAGAGCGCCAGAGGGCACGAGCGAGTTGCCGGGCACTTTGGCGCCGGTGGGGTAGAAGCCGTCGGTGAAGTACTGACGGATCAGCGATGCCGCTCCGGCCATCGCGGGAGAAGCCATCGAGGTGCCGGTAGCGCTCGCTGTGCCGCAGGACGTGCCGGAGTCGGAAGAGAGCGTGCTGCATCCGGGGGCGAAGACTTCGGGCTTGCGACGTCCATCGGAAGTCGGGCCGACGAGCGTGCTGCACGAGCCGGTCTGCGAGCCGGAGCCGCCGGACTTGCCAACAGCGAGGACGTTCTTGGCGTTTTCGGGGTTCTTGAGCGCCGAGAGGTTGGTCGAAGCGAAACAGACCAGATTGTCTTCGCGGTTGTAGCTGAAGAGGTCGATCGCGCGGCAGATGGCGTTGTACGCGGTTGTGCCGTCGTCGCCCCAGCTGTTGGTGTGGACGGTCGCGCCCTGATTTGCGTGCGTCGTCAGGTGGGTATCGATCGGGAACGAAGCGACGGGCGTGCCGTATGTGCGGAAGCAGACCTTGGCGTTGTAGGCGATGCCGCGGGTGTTGTCGTTCACATCACCGGCCTGATTGCCCATGGCGGTGCCGGAAACATGGGTACCGTGAAAGTCGCCGACGAGTGTGACGTTGTACGCGACGACCTTGCGGTGCGTGGGGAATGTGCCGGGGGTATTGGCGGTGGTGATCGGGACGGCGGGGTCGATGAAGGAGCAGTGACTGGGCGTGAAGCCGCCGTCCATGATCCCGATGATCTGACCTTCGCCTCGGATTCCGGCGGTGTAGAGGGGCGTGCTGTTGGAAACATTGGTCTGGACGATCCATCGCGTGTTGGTGTTGCTTCGCTCGGTGAACTCCGGGAGCTCCTCGACGAAGCGGATCGACTCCACCCCGGCAAGGTCGCCGACGCGAGCGAGCGGGAGGCGGATCGCGATGGTGCGCATGCCCGCGATGACGACCGATTCCTGCACGGAGGCACCGGGCACGGTCGAAATCTCGCGTGCGGCAGCGTCGGCATCGAGGCCGTCGAAGAGGTAGGCCTGAACGAGTACGTCGCTCGCGCGGGCGACCTGCTTGCGCTCGCCTGACTCGAACGAGCGTGTGCCGATTTCGGGTTCGAGCTTCCACGACTGCTGCCACTCGCCTGCCCAGCGGACGAAGCCGAGGCTCGAAACAGCGTCGAGATCGGCGTGGGAGAGATCGGCGAGGTAGGAGTCGGCGGGGAGGTAGTCGCCGAGCTGCACGCCGGCCTGAGCCAGGAGCGCTTTCTGGTGGGCGTTCAGTGAGCGGTCAAATTGCAGGACGTAGCGCTTGCCGGCTTTGACCGGGGCACGGAGCGAGCCGGGCTGACGCGCGAGGATATTGGCAAGGGAGCCTGTCTGCACGGTCCCGGTGCGGAGGCTCAGCGTGCCGGCCTCGGGCGCGAACCCGGGATCGAAAGCGAAATCCTGCTGGGCGAGCGCGGAACCGGAGAGGGCAAAGCCGGCCGAGCAAAGGAGGGTGCGGATAAACAAAACGGAAGAGTTCTTTTGATTCACGGTACCAAGTTATAACAGGTCGGAGGAACCCGGCCAAGTCAAAAGAGCGGCGGAATCAAAGAAGCAGAGATCAATTTCGCGGATCTGTCACGGGCAGAGCAGCGTGTCGTACGACCGGATGAAATATTGAAAATCCGCATCATCGGCCGTTGCGTCGCCGTTGAAATCCGCGCCTGTGTACGGGCCGCCGGGCGAGACGAGGTCGTTGTATGCGAGGATGAAACGTTCGAAGTCGGCGTCATCGACCATCGAATCGGCGTTCAGGTCGCCGGCGCAGCGGATACGCCCGGAGAGGTAGTCGCCCGCGCGTTTGAGATTGATCACGCCGTACCCGACCAGATCGTTGCGCGGATCGGGACCGGGCTGATCTGCTGTTCGTTCGAGCGCCCAGCGGACTGTGGCCGGCGCCAGGGGCGGAAGATCGCTCGCGGGTGCAAAGGCTGCGAAGAGCATGCCCGCGGCGCCGACGACATGCGGGCAGGCCATCGACGTGCCGTCGTACGAGTCGTACCCGTGCCCCGCGACTGTGGGGGTGATCGACATGTTCACCCCGTCGCTGATGATCAGTTCATCGCCGACCGATTTTTCGACGTACCAGACCGGGCGGAAATGGTCGTAGCTGATCGCGGGCTTGTAGCCCGATTCGAGATCGCTCGAGAGCACCACGGCGATCGCGCCGGCATCCCACGCGTTCTCGATCACGTAGTCGGCCGGAAAGAAAAGGCTGTCGCGGATGTGGGCAATGTTGCCATTCACGCTGTCGGGAAAATCCCGGTCGAACCAGCCGTATTCGCAGTAGATGTTGCGGCCGAATCGCGGATTGTCCTGGGAACCGGGGACATGGGTGGCGGCACGGGTCTTGAATCCAAAGGCGATCTGCCAGCCGCTGAGCGGCACGGTGGATTCAACATGGGTCCCCGGCGCCGCGACGCTGATGGTGGGGCCGAAGTTGCTGAACCAGGCCGGCTCGTCGAATTCGCTCACGGCCGCGACGCTCATGACACTTTGCATCGACGCGGGATAACGTGGGGCGTCGGTGGACTGGTTGCCGGCCGCGGCAACCGGGAGGCAGCCCGCGTTGAACGCGGCGTTCATCGCGTCCTGCATCGCCTGCGAATAGTCTGCGCCGCTGAAACTCATGTTGAGAACTTTCGCGCCCCGCGCGACCGACCACTCAACGCCCGCGATGATGTCCGACCACTCCCCGACGCCTCCGTTGCTCAGAACCTTTGCAACCACGAGCGAGAGCGAAGGCCCGACGCCCACCACGCCGATGTCGTTGTCCCGGGCGAGGATCGTTCCGGCGACGTGCGAGCCGTGCGAATTGCCATCGAAGAACGTTTCACCGGGGACGAAGCTGGCCGCTGCGGCGGGGCTTGGCAGATCCGAATGGCCCGTGTCGAAACCCGTATCGAGCACCGCGACTTTCACTCCAGCGCCCGCGCCGTACTCCGGCCAGAATTCTGGCGCGTGGATGTGCGCGATTCCCCACGGCGTGGTCTGTGATTCGATGCGGACGGCTGCGTCGGCTTCGGCGTAGCGCACGCCGGGGGTTGCACGCAGTCGCGCGAGCACCTCATCAACCTGAGCGGTCGCGACCTCGAGCGTGTGCAGACCATGGACGAGTTCGAAGGAGCGAAGCAGGCGCGTCGCGCCCGCAGCGATGGCGATCGCGGGAGCGGTGTCGGCGCCGCCCCGGCTCGCTTCAGGCTCAAAGCGAACGAGAATGCGGCGGGTATCGCCGGATGTGTTGCATTGGAAAATACCGGCACCGGGGTCGGGCTGGCCAAACCCGTAGAGGAACGGCGCGGGCGAGTTGTGAAGGACTTCGGTGCGGACTCCGGCGAACACGGCGGCACACCCGGACAGCGCGACGGCGGCCGCAAGGCGAGAGCGTTCCACGTGCATTTCAATCCTTCCCGGAATCCGCCGATGGTGGGGGTTGAGTTTTGTGACGAGAAGCAACTGTGAAATCAGCGTGCCCGGGCCCATCGACGGCGCCCGAGACCGAAGGCAGCGAACGGGGAATGGCATCTAAATTCGATCACGCGTGTCAAGTGTCCCGCAAAACCGAAATGGTGTTTGTGTGGGCGTGAAGGGCGGATCAACCGGGATTCATCGCGCTCCGGTGCCCGGAATCGGGAAGTCCGATGAGAAGCTGCGCGATCAGCCCCGTCCAGCCGGTCTGATGGCTCGCGCCGCAGCCGCGCCCGGTGTCGCCGTGGAAGTACTCATGGAAGGGAACGAGGTCGCGCCAATCGGGCGACTTGTTGAAGAGGTCGCAATCGCCGAAGACCGCTCGCTTTCCCTCGCTATCGCGTCGGAAGATCGAGCAGAGACGACGCGAAAGCTCGTCGGCGACTTCGGAGAGGTTCATCCGATTGCCCGAGCCGGTGGGGCACTCGATCTTGAAGGCGTCGCCGTAGTACTCGTGGAACTGCTTGAGCGCGAGGAGAATGAGGAAGTTGACGGGCATCCAGATCGGGCCACGCCAGTTGGAGTTGCCGCCGAAGAGATCGGTGCGTGATTCGCCCGGTTCGTAATCGAGGCGATAGGTGTCGCCGTTCAGATGCAGGATGAGCGGGTGCTTCTCGTGATACTTCGAGACGGCGCGGATGCCGAACGGAGAAAGAAACTCGTTCTCGTCGAGCATGCACGCCAGCATGCGGCGGAGTTGATCTTCGCGGACCATGCCGAGAATGAGCTTGCCGGTCGGCCCGGCGGTGACCATCGGCTGCACGCTCTGGATGAGATCGGGCCGGTGATCGATGAACCACTGGCGCCGACGGTGGAACCCGGGGAAATGATTGAAGGTGCCGGCATCGACGGTGGAAGCCCCGAAGAGCGGGACGAAACCGACCATCGTGCGGGCGCGGACCGGTTCACGCTTTCCGTCGGGGTGTATCAGGTGGTCGTAGAAGAAGCCGTCTTCGGCATCCCAGAGTGAATCCTGCGGTGCACTCACACTGTTCATCGCGTTGGCGATGTAGATGTAGTGCTCCCAGAATTTGCTGGCGAGATCTTCGTAGGCGGAATTGCGTTCGGCCAGCAGTAGCGCTGTCGAGAGCATGCTCTTGGCGAATGCCGCCATCCAGCTCGTGCCGTCGGCCTGCCCGAGCATGTAGCCGGGGGGCAGGCGATCACGGTCGAACGCGCTGATGTTGTCCATCCCGAGAAAGCCGCCGTGGAAGATGTTGTTTCCCTGTGCGTCCTTGCGGTTGACCCACCACGTGAAATTGAGCAGGAGCTTCTGGAAGACGCGTTCGATGAAGTCGTAGTCGGGCGTGCCGCTGCGTTCGCGATCGATCTCGAAGACGCCGCGTGCCGCGAGAGCGAAGATGGGCGGGTTGACGCCGTTGAAATCCCATTCGTAAGCGGGGATCTGACCGCTGGGATGCATGTACCACTCGCGGAGCATGAGAAGCAGTTGCTCCTTCGCGAACTGCGGATCGACATGCGCGAGCGCGATGCAGTGAAAGCCGAGATCCCACGATGCGAACCAGGGAAACTCCCATTTGTCGGGCATCGAGATCACGTCGCGAGAGAAGAGGTGTGTCCAGTCGTGGTTGCGGCCTTCCTTGCGCCTCGGATCGGGCGGCGGCTGGCCCGGATCACCCATCAGCCAATCCTGCACCACGTAGTGGTAGTACTGCTTGGACCACAGCATGCCCGCGAAAGCCTGGCGCGCGATCAGTCGGGAATCCGCATCGATCGAGGGGGGGAGAACGGCCCTGTAAAATTCATCGGCCTCGGCTTTGCGCTCGGCGAGCGACTGATCAAACGCCGCAAAGGCATCCGGCGGGAGTTTCACGGAGCGGGCGGTGAGGCGGAGTCGGATGATGAGTTGCTTTCCGGGCGGGAGATCGCGTGAGAAGCGTGCGGCGGCCTTCGTGCCGCGGGCGTCGGGGTTGACGGCCTGCCTGTTGTTCCGGATCAGGTATTCGTGGAAGGCGTCTTTGACGTACTGGTGTTTCGACTGAAAGCCAAAGACGCGTTCGTAGTTGGTTTCGTTGTCGGTGAAGAGGAGTTCGTCGGGTTTTTCGCAGCGGAGGTCGTACTCGCCGATCTCCCAGTGCGAGGCAGCGACGGTGGTATCGCCGGATTTCTCGAGCGTGGGGCGTCGCGAGTCCCAGCCCCAAGACCATGAATTTCGGAACCAAAGGGTGGGGAGAACGTGGATGGGGGCGGTCTCCGGTCCGCGGTTGGTGATGGCGATGCGGATGAGGAGGTCTTCTGCGCCGGCTTTCGCGTACTCGACATCGATATCGAAGTAACGGTTACCCTCGAAGACGCCGGTGTCGGCGAGTTCGTACTCGGGCTGGGAGCGATCCCGCTTTTTGTTTTCGGTGCGGAGTTTCTCGTATGGGAACTCGGCGTGCGGGTACTTGTAGTTGAAGCGCATGTAGGAATGCGTGGGCGTGCTGTCGATGTGGTGGTAGTACTCCTTGACGTCCTCGCCGTGGTTGCCTTCGGTGCCGGTGAGTCCGAAGGGGCGCTCTTTCAGAATCTGGTCTTTGCCGTTCCAGAGTGAGAGTGCGAAGCAGAGATACTGGTGGCGATCGCAGATTCCCGCGAGGCCGTCCTCGTTCCAGCGATACGCGCGGGCGTGTGCGTGGTCGTGAGGAAAGTAATCCCACGCGCTGCCGTCGGCGCTGTAGTCCTCGCGCACGGTTCCCCATGCGCGATCGGAAACGAACGGACCCCAGCGGTTCCAACGTCCCACGCGGGCATTCGAGAGCTTTAGTCTCGCGCCTTCGGCGGTGTCGTAGATTGAGGCTGTTGTCATTGGTGTGGTCGGGCAGGGCCCGGTTGGGTCATGGAGCGTTCACGATCGGGTCGCTCCAGCCGCCCGCCGGGATGAGGCGAGGCGGAAGAGGCGATGGTCCCCAAGTGCCGGGTTCGTACATCTGCACAGGGGGCGGGGCCTTGAGCATCGGATCGACGATTCGCCACGCCTCTTCGACCGAGTCTTCGCGGGCGAAGAGGGTGGCATCGCCCAGCATCGCGTCGCCCAGGACACGCTCGTAGGCGTCCATGTCTTCGGCCATCGGCTGGCGGGTCGCGACCATCTCGCTCTTTACCGAGGTCTTCTCGTCGGCGGAAGGGACATTGGCACCGATGGCGACGGTCATGTCGGGGCTGATGCGGATGCGCACCGTGTTGCAGGCGAGGTCGTAATTGCAGAACATGGTGGGGGGCTGTTTGAGGCGGATGAGCACCTCGGTGCAGGTCACCGGCAGGCACTTGCCGGCGCGAAGAAAAAACGGCACGCCCCGCCAGCGCCAGGAATCGACTTCGAGGCGGATGACGCCGAAGGTTTCGACCTTGGAGTCTTTCGCCACGCCCGGCTCGGAGGTGTAGCCACGGAACTGGCCGCGTGCGACATCGGTTGGGGTGAGCGTCGGGATGGCGCGAAGGACCTTGATCTTTTCATCGCGGATGGATTCGCTGTCGGTGCGCACCGGGGGCTCCATCGCGAGATTGGTCAGAACCTGTATGAGGTGGTTCTGCATCACGTCGCGGATCGCGCCGGTCTGGTCGTAGAACGCGCCGCGTCCCTGGATGCCGAAGCTCTCGGCCATGGTGATCTGCATGCTCTCGATGTAGGTGCGGTTCCAGAAGGGTTCGAAGAGCGAGTTGGCGAACCGCGAGAAGAGCATGTTGTGGACCGGCCGCTTGCCGAGGTAGTGGTCGATTCGGAAGATCGACTTCTCATCGAACACGCTGAGCAGGATCGCGTTGAGTTTGCGGGCGGATTCAAGATCGGTACCGAAGGGCTTTTCCACGATCACACGGCCGGAATCCGAGCAGCCGGTCTTGGCGAGTTGCTCGACCAGCATGCCGAAGAGCACGGGCGGGATGGCGAGGTAGTGCGCCGGGAACTTGGACGATCCGAGTTCCTTTCTCAATGCGACGTAGGTTGCGGGCTCGCGATAGTCTCCGTCGACGTAACGCAACAGGCCGCAGAGCTTGTCGAATGACGCCGTATCGAACTTTCCGTATCTCTCGATTCCGTCCTTGGCCCGGGTCTTGAGTTGATCGAGATTCCAGCCGGCCTTGGCGACGCCGATGACCGGCACATTCAGCGTCCCGCGCCGCACCATCGAAATGAGTGCAGGAAAAATCTTCTTGTGCGCCAGGTCGCCCGTGGCTCCGTAGAAAACGAGGGCGTCGGAACGTGCGACCGTCATGAATTGCTCCGGTGGAGTAGAAGGGGGAGATCAGTGGGCGGGTTTTTCGTGGTGGCCGCCGAACTCGAATCGCATTGCGGACATGAGCTTGTTTGCATACGCGGCCTCACCACGCGATGAGAATCGCTCGAAGAGCGAGGCCGTCAGCACGTGCGCGGGAACAGCTTCGTCGATTGCGGCCTTGATCGTCCAGCGGCCTTCGCCGGAATCCGAGACCTTGCCGGTGAAATTGGCAAGGTTCGGGTCTTTGGCGAGCGCCGAGGATGTGAGATCGAGCAGCCACGAGGCGATGACGCTGCCGCGGCGCCAGACTTCGGCGACGTCGGGCAGGTTCAGGTCGTACTGATAGTGCTCGGGATCGCGAAGGGGCGTGGTTTCGGCGTCGATGGCGTGGTCCTGCTTGCCGATGTTGGCCGAGCGCAGGATACCGAAGCCCTCGGCGTAGGCGGCCATGATGCCGTACTCGATGCCGTTGTGCACCATCTTGACAAAGTGGCCCGCGCCGCTCGGGCCGCAGTGCAAATAGCCCTGTTCGGCGGTGCCGGCGATCTTCTCGCGGCCGGGTGTCCGATCGATCGAGCCGATGCCGGGGGCAAGGGTCTTGAAGATCGGGTCGAGGTACTTCACGGCGACCTGCGGACCACCGATCATCATGCAGTAGCCGCGTTCGAGGCCCCAGACTCCGCCGCTGGTGCCGACGTCGAGGTAGTTGATGTTTTTGACAGCGAGTTCCTTCGCGCGTCGGATGTCATCGATGTAGTACGAGTTGCCGCCGTCGATGATCGTGTCGCCGCTCTCCAGCAGTGGCAGGAGCGAGGCGATGGATTTGTCGACGACTGCCGCGGGAACCATCAGCCAGACGGCGCGGGGCTTATCGAGCTTCTTGACGAACTCCGCGAGCGATGCGGCCCCGACGGCTTTTTCCTTTTCCAAATCCTGAACAGCCTGCTGCGACATATCGAAGACCACGCACTGATGGCCGCC
The DNA here is from genome assembly GCA_016793015.1 of Phycisphaerales bacterium. GTDB lineage: Bacteria > Planctomycetota > Phycisphaerae > Phycisphaerales > UBA1924 > JAFEBO01. The sequence continues at coordinate 11,375 of JAEUJD010000210.1, read as the reverse complement.
CTTGATCAGGCGGCGGACCATGTTCGCGCCCATGCGGCCGAGTCCGATCATTCCGAGTTGCATTCGTTGCTCCAATGTGCGGGTCAGAATTCAATGCCGATCTGCGGGGCAGTATGACAGGTTTTGGGGCCGGTGTCAGCGTGTGTGCCTGGAAGCCTTGGCACGCTTGGACGGGTGATCCCAGAGGCGGAAGCCCCCGATAAAGGCATTGGCGTTGTCGCCCGGGCGGCAGAGCCGGGGCAGGACATCCAGTTTTTTCACATTGCCGCCGCCGATCACGACGTCGTTGGGTTCGGTTGCCGCCGTCAATCGTTCGATGACGTCGATCACATGCTTCTTCCACTTCGATTCGCCGAGCTTGTTCAGGCCCCGAATCCCGACGTAATCCTCGAAAGTCTTCTTTTTGTAGGGCAGGTGGGCGAGTTCCATCGGCGCGAGCACGCCCTCGATGATCATCGCCGTGCCCAGGCCGGTCCCGAGCCCCAGGAAGAGCATTCGTCCGCCTTTGTAGCTTCCGAGCGCCTGCATGGCGGCATCGTTCACTACTTGGACCTGTTTTCCGAACGCCTTGGCGAAATCGAATCCCTTCCACCCTTTGCCCAGATTTCTCGGGTCCGAGACGATCTCGCCGTCCATCACCGGGCCGGGATAGCCCATCGAAATCGCGTCGAATTTCCAATCGCGCGTGATCTTCTTGACTCCGGCGACCATCTTCTTCGGGGTCATCGCGCTGCCCGATTCAAACTGTCTGTGTTCCTTTGCGCCGCTCGCCAGAACCTTGACGTGCGTACCGCCAACATCGATCACGAGAATCTTCATCGAGCCTCCGGAAGCAACCCGCGCCCTGCGCGGCGGCAGATTGTCCGCAACTCCGCTGTCCGAAACAAGCACCCGCGGCAAAGAGATTCAGCCAGAATGCACACAGAACACAGAGCAGGAAGCACACGGAAGGCCCCGCAATGCTTTCTTCTACTGCCGCGTTACCGGTGCCACTCGGCTCCCCGCCTTGACGACGCACGCAACGCGCTCAAGTTCCGTGACGTCTTTCGTCGGATCGCCCTTCACGGCAATCAGGTCGCCCGTCTTTCCCGGCTCGATGGTGCCTATTTCCTTCTCAAGCCCCAGCAACTCCGATGCGACGATCGTCGCCGAGCGAATGGCCTCCGTCGGGGTCATGCCGCCCTGCACCATCAGCGCAAACTCCCGGGCATTCTGGCCGTGGGGGCTGACGCCGGTATCGGTGCCGAAGGCGATCTTGACGCCCGCTTCGTGGCTCTTGCGGAACATTTCGATGGACTTGGGTGCGACAAGCCGCGCCTTTTCCGCGACCTGCGGAAGATAAAACCCGGGCACCTCCGCGTTCGCTGCGACGGTCGCCGATGCGAGCAGTGTCGGCACGTGATAGCAATTGCGACCCTTGAAGAGTGCGATCGAGTCGTCGTCGAGGTACGTCCCGTGCTCGACTGAATCGACGCCCGCTCTGATCGCGGCATTGATGCCATCAACCCCGTGTGCGTGTGCCGCGACTTTGCGTTGAAGCGAATGAGCTGTCGTTACGATGGCATCGAGTTCGTCGTCGAAGTACTGCTGCGCAAGGCCCGCCTTCGCTGCGGAAAGCACGCCCCCGGTTGCCGTGACTTTGATCACATCCGCGCCGAGCTTGATCTGATTCCGCACCGCTTTGCGGCACTCGTCGGGTCCGTCCGCGATGCCGCCTTCCGGCGTCGATGGCAGAAACAGCCCCTCGCGGAACCCTGTCGTCCCGTCACCATGCCCGCCCGTGATGCTGATCGCGTGGCCCGCCGCCACAACGCGTGGTCCGACCACAAACCCTGCCTTGATCGCGTCGCGCAGATCCAGGATCACCTGAGCCCGACCGGAGCCGAGGTCGCGGACCGTCGTGAATCCCGCGTCAAGGTTCCGGCGCGCGTACGTCGTTGCACGCAGCGCCGTAAAACCATCGGACTCGACCAGATCGCGCATCCGCAACGCCGCGTCGAACTCCATCGTCAGGTGGACATGGCAATCGATCAACCCCGGAAGCACGAACTTGTCACGCAGGTCCACTTCTTCGATGATCGGCGTAACCGCCTCATTTTTCAGATCCGGGCCCTCGAGGCCATCGCGCACCGACTCGATGATCCCGTTCTTGATGACCACTGTTTGCTTGCTCTTCGCGGGCTGGCCCGGAACGGCGAGCAGGGTGCCGCAGCGCACGATCGTGTAGTGATTCGGCTTTGCCGGAGCATCATCCGTCGCGAGTGAAGCTGCCGCAAAGAACGTGGCGAATGCGGTGAGGAGGAGCGCGTGCTTTGGGAGCATTGTGTTTCTCAAGTTGAGTCGAGCCGTGCCGAACAAATTCAGCGAGATGCGGGCGCCTTGGTTTCAGGCGAGGCCGACTTGGCCGGATCCTGGACGCACCGGAATCCGACGTGATTGCTACCGGTCATTTCTTCGCCCTTGCCACGCGTGCCGACCATGTAGCGCGTGCAGTACTGATCGGTGCAAAGAAATGAGCCGCCTTTGTGGACGCGTTTCTTCTCGTTGGGTTCGGCGGGGTCGTATGGAGCAGATGGCCCTTTGGGGTTCTTGATCACCGAAGACAATCCCCCGGCCGCGGCAAGCTGCCTCGCGAACGTATCGGGCCGGTACCAATCGCTGCACCATTCCCAGACGTTCCCGGCGGTGTCGTAAAGCCCATAGCCATTCGGTGCAAACTGCTTGACGGGCGCGATGCCGGCGAAGCCGTCTTCACCCAGATCCTTCATCGGGAACTTCCCTTGGTAGGTGTTCGCCATGAACTTTCCGTCGGGCCTCAGTTCGTTTCCCCAGGAATAGACATCGCCCGCGTGACCGCCCCGCGAGGCAAACTCCCATTCGGCTTCGGTGGGCAGGCGTTTCCCGGCCCACTTGCAGAATGCAACAGCGTCGGGGTACGCGATGTGAACAACCGGATAGTTGTCCTTGCCGTCAATGTTCGAATCCGGGCCGTCGGGGTGCCGCCAGTTCGCGCCGTGCTGATAGCGCCACCATTGAAAATGGTTGTTGAGCGCGACGGGCTGTTCGGTCGGCGTGAAGACTGTTGAGCCGGCTTTCAGATTCTCGGGCGGAGCGGTGGGGAACTCTTCTTTGGTCGGCGCGATCTCCGCGACGGTCTTGTATCCCGTCGCTTTCACAAACTCGGCGAACTGCGCGTTGGTGACTTCGGTGATATCCATCCAGAAGCCGTCGACGTAGACGCGGTGCACGGGGCGGGCATCGGGCATCGAATCGGGGCCGCCGCAGACGAGCGGGGTTGGATCATCGGAGCCCATCGAGTATTCGCCACCGGGGATCCAGACCATGCCGGAAGGTGCGGGCGTCGGCGCAGGCGCTTTGTTCTCGATCGTCGGTCCGAATCCGGGGGTGGCGTTCGGTGCCGCGGCCTGCGTGAGCGATGAGCCAACCAACAAGCCATAGAGGCAGGTCGCCGTCATCGCATGACGCAGGGCCTTTAGAAAGTCGTTTCGAGCGTGTGTCGTTTGAATGGGCACAGAACCTCCGTTGCACATCGTACCGGATGGAAAGCCGGGTCGGTGCAGATCGCACCGAACGCCGCATTGCCGCGGAGATGGGGCGTCTCGGCGTATTCCACCGATTGTGGTGCCGCGCGGCGATTCTCACGCCCGCTGAACTCAATCCCGCTTGAGCCCGCGCACGGCAATTCCATTCTCCAAAAGCTCGCGGCGTACCTCCCGTGCGAACTCGGCTGCTCCGGGCGTATCCGAATGCAGGCAAATGGTTTCTGCCACGACCTTCAAAAACGATCCATCCGCCAGACAGACTTTGCAATCTCGCGCAATCGAAAGTGCCTGAGCGGCAACTTCCGCCACCGATTCGAGGAGCGCGCCTTCCAACTTGCGCGAACGCAGCGAGCCGTCGGGCTCGTAGCGTCGGTCCGCGAACGCTTCCGAAACGACGGGTGCGCCCGCGCTGCGCCAATGCTCGAGGCCAGGTGCGCCCGCCTGCCCCATCAAGACGGCATCGGGAAATACGGCCTTCGCCGCCTCTTGGATCGCGATTGCGACTGCCTGATTGTTCATTGCATCGTGATACAGCGCGCCGTGCGGTTTGATGTGTGTGATTCGGGCACCGGGCGTATCACGGATCGCGGCGGCGAAAACGCGGAGCTGAGACAGGACCGCCGCTCCAATCTCTGTGGGTCGCGTGCCAAGTGAGTCGCGTCCGAAGCTTGCGCGATCGGGATACGAAGGATGCGCTCCGATCGCCACTCCCCGTGCGACACACGCGATCGCAAGCCGCCTGATCGTTGCCGCATCGCCCGCGTGCCCGCCGCAGGCGATGTTCGCCGACGTGACGCAATCCAGCAATGCAAGCTCGACCTCGTCGGAAACGACGCCTTCTCCTAGATCGCAGTTGAGGTCGATCGAGATCACTCGAGTTCCTCCCCCTGCACGTTGGGAAGGAAGAGGAAGATGATCGCACCGGCGAGAAAGAGCAAGCCGAGGAACGCGAGCGCGGTTCCGAGGCCATGACTTGCGGACAGTGCTCCGATGACTGTGGGCGCGATCGCGCTCACGCCGCGGCCGAAGTTGTAGCAAAGGCCCTGCGCCGTGGCGCGGACGCGTGCGGGAAAGAGTTCGGCGAGCAACGCGCCGAAGACGCTGAAGAACCCGTGCCCAAAGAAGCCGACCAGCGGGCCGACCGCGAAGAGCAGCATCTTGTTGTCGGAGCTGAGCCCGAAGATCGGTGTGGAGACCGCGGCGCCAACGGTGAAGGCCACAAAGACTGCGCGCCGGCCGAATCGCTCCGCGAGAAAACCGAAACTGAAATAACCGAGGAACGCGCCGGTCTGGATCGCGATGATCCATCCGGTGGAATGCACAAATTCGAGACCCGCGCCGCCTTTTTCGGGCGACAAGGCGAGGAAGTTTGGGATCCAGGTAAAAAGCCCCCAGAACGCGCACATGAGCGATGTCGTCAGAAGGCACGCGACGAAGACTCGGGAGCGGTAGGGCGATCGCGCGAGCACCCTGATCGTCGCGCCGAAGCCCAGTCGCTCACCGGATGACTTCAGCCATGCCTGCGGCTCCGGAACGCTGTGGCGAATCCACAGCACGATGAGCGCCGGCGCCGCCCCGACAACAAAGAGCGGACGCCAGCCCCATTTGGGAATGATCGCGGCAGCGAGGAGTGCCGCAAGGATGTATCCGATCGCCCAGCCCGACTGCATCACGCCGATCGCGCGACCGCGCTGCCTCGGTTCCCACGTCTCGGCGATCAGCACCGAACCCGCGGCCCATTCGCCCCCCATCCCGATACCGACGAGCAGACGCCAGAAAATCAGGGCTTCAAGGCTCCGCGAAGTGGCGCAGAGCGCCGTGCAGATCGAGTAGAGCAGGATCGAAATCGAGAGCGCTCGAACCCGACCGATGCGATCAGCGAGGACTCCGAAGGCCATGCCGCCGAAGGCCGAGGCGAGCAGAGTCGCGGACGCGATCAGGCCGCTCTGCGTGGCGGTGAAGCCGAACTCGTTCTTGATCGCGGTGAGCGCGAGCGCATAGAGCATCACGTCCATGCCGTCGAGCATCCAGCCTGCGCCGCCGGCGACAAGGGCTTTCCGCGCATGAGGCGTCGCGCTGGTCCACCAGAAGAGCGGCCCGGGGGATGGTGCGGCGGTCTGCATCTCGTTTCAGCGGATCGGGACTTCTCGTTTCGGGAACTTGCCAAGCTGCTGGTAATGTGCCCGAAGAAGGCGATGGGCATCCGAAACCGACACGGGCTCGAAGCGTACCTTGTCGCGCGGGCGCAGTTGCCCGAGAATCGCAAGATCGACCGACGCGATGCACGCGAGCACCGGATAGCCCCCGGTGGTTGGGTGATCGACTCCGAGAACGATGGGCTGACCATTTTCTGGCACTTGGATCGCGCCGGGCGTCATTCCTTCGCTGATCATGCGACCGGCGCACAGTGTGGGGATCGATGCGCCTTCGAGACGGATGCCGGTGCGATCGGACTGATTCGAGACCGTGAACTCGGTCCGCCAGAAGCGATCCGCGCCGTCGGGATCAAATCGATCGGCAAGCGGCAGCTCGACGGCCCGAAGCGTGCGTCGATCGAGAAGCTGAGGCGAGAATCGGTCGGCATCCATCACGCGGTTCACCGGTCTGGCTTCCGCAGGATCAAAGTCGAGCGTGTCGCCGGCCCGCAGCGCACGCCCGTGAAATCCGCCGAACCCGGCCCGGAGATTGGTGGAGTCTCCGAAAAGCGTGCTCCTGACCGCAATCCCACCTGCGACGCACAAATAGGTGCGGCAGCCCCTGGTAATCGGTCCCATGCGCACGACATCACCGGCATTCACGCGGTGCGGGTTCCACGGCTGAAGCGTCCGAGAGGATGCCCCTTCGAGTTGAACGTATGTTTCCCCTCCGGTGATGGCGATGGTCGCGACCTCTTGGAAGCGAACGGTTGCGCCGGTCAGGGTGCATTCGAGTGCCGGTGCGGAATCAAAGTTTCCGAGGACCCGGTTCCCCACGATGAGAGATAGTGGATCTGCAGCGCCGCCTTCGGGCACACCCATTTCCACATGATGCGGAAACCCGAGCGCCTGCACGGTCGTCAACATGCCGGGTTCGAGAATCGAAAAGGAGTGCACTTAGACGCTCCCCTCGATTGTGCGATGGATCGACTCAAACTCGGCGCGATCGATCGCTCGGAAGCGAACGCTGTCGCCGATGGAGAGCAAGCTCGGGTTGGCGCGATGCGCATCGAACAGACGCAAGGGGGTGCGGCCGATGAGTCGCCAGCCTCCCGGTGTGGCGCTGGGGTAGATGCCGGTCTGATCGCCCGCGATCCCGACACTGCCCGCCGGCACACGTGTGCGAGGGTTCGGGAGCCTGGGTGCCGCGAGCTCTGCGGGCAGCCCGGTCAAGTATCCGAATCCGGGGGTGAACCCAACAAATGCCACCTGATACGCAGCGCCCGAATGGCGGCGGACGACTTCGGGTGGAGCGATGCCCGCGTGGGACGCGACCGATTCGAGATCCGGTGCAAAGTCCGCGTCGTAGCAGACCGGGATCTCGATCAAGTTAAATTCAACTTCACACGCACCGCTGGGATGGGATTCCAGAATCGTTCGCAACGTGCGTTCGGGTTCGCGCACCGCAAGCGGGTGGAATCGGACGAGCAGCGTGGTGTACGCCGGGGTCAGGCTGAAGCGCTTTTCGAAGTCCTCGGATTCGATGAGCCTGAACGCGCTGAGCACTCGGACGCGGGTTTCCGGCGTGTTCTGCTCGCCAAAGCAGACTCGGAGACAGCGATCCCCAAACCACGAGATTTCGTACGCCGAGGGGGGCATGGAGGCAGGATAAACAAAGCGGAGTGCGCATTTTGCGTGCCGCAGGCGGGTTGAAGAAGTGTGTTGACAGCAACGGGGATGCCGTGATAAACTTTTACCAGCATCAAGAGTCCCGGGAAGGCATATTCCCGGGCGGCAACCGAGCTGAACAACAGTCGCGGTGCCGGAGCCAGCCTTGGTTCGGTCGAAACGACCGCCCCTTGGAACGATGCGGCGGAACATGGGATTGGCCCATTTTCCTGCAAAAAGCGACCGAGGCGAAAGCCAAGTTCGCTCCGCCCTTTGGCTCATGCAGACTTGATGCCGTGGAGTTCACGGCATGTCTCGTTTACCTCGTCGCCTTCCAACGTCCAAGTCGTTCGAAGCACGTTCTGCGGCCGCACACCGCGCGGAACCGAGTCGGACGGTTCGCAATCGCGGACTTGCCGCGAATGCGGGAATCGACACGGTTGCGATCCGCGGCGGTCGCAGGCCCGATCCGACCACGGGCGCGATTCTGACCCCGATTTATCAAACGACCACGTACGCGCAGGATGCGGTTGGGGTGCACAAAGGACACACCTACTCGCGGGCCAGCAATCCCACGGTTTCAGCTTTGGAAGATGCACTTGGCGCACTGGAAAACACGCCACCGGCTGTCTGTTTTTCAACGGGACTTGCCGCGATTACGACTTTGTTTCTTGCACTTTTGAAGGCGGGCGATCACGTTGTTGTTTCAGATGTGGTGTACGGTGGCACTGTTCGATTGTTGAATCTCGTACTCGAACCTCTCGGAATCACCGCGTCGTTCGTCGATACTTCGGATGTGAACGCTGTGGAAGACGCGATCACTTCGCGCACGCGGCTGGTCTTCGTTGAAACGCCCGCGAACCCGACGTTGAAGCTTGTCGATGTCGAAGCGATCGCGCGGATCACGAAGAAACTGGGCATTCCGCTGGCCGTGGACAACACGTTCCTGACGCCGGTGCTCTTCCGCCCGCTCGATCTTGGTGGGGACATCACCGTCTACTCGACGACAAAGTACATCGAAGGGCACAACGCGACGGTGGGGGGCTCGATCTCGACGCGCGACGCCAAGCTGCTCGATCGCCTGCGGCTTTTCCGAAAGTCGCTCGGCTCGATTCAGGCTCCGTTTGATGCGTGGCTGACGCTCAAAGGCCTGAAAACGCTGCCCTTGCGGATCCGGCAGCATTCGCGGAGCGCGCTGGAAGTGGCTCGGTTTCTGGAGAGCCATCCGAAGGTCGCCAAGGTGTTCTACCCCGGGTTATCGGAGTTTCCTCAAGCCGAGCTGGCCTTGCGGCAGAACCGATCGCAACTGGGAACGAAGATTGAGGGGAAGAGAAGCCTGAAAAACGCCGATTCTGAAACGTTCTTCGGGGGAATCGTTGCGTTCGAGGTGGCCGGTGGTGTAGATTCTGGTGTGACCGTGATGAACAACGTCCAACTCTGCACGCTCGCGGAGAACCTCGGCGCGACCGAGACGTTGATCACTCACCCTGTTTCGATGACGCACGGGGATGTGCCGCGTGAACAACGCGAGCGCACCGGCATCACCGACGGATTGATTCGTCTCTCGGTCGGTCTCGAAGATCCGGCGGACATCATCGCCGATCTCGAGCAGGCGCTTGACCAAGTGGTTGTCCAAGCCACGCCGCGCTCCGCCCGTATCACGCGCACGACGCGGACGACGATCAAGACGCGCGGCCGCGCGCGTCAACTTGCCTGAACCCAACTCGCGTTCGTTTTCTCCCCGCCTTTTCCCGCGGCCCACGCGTGATTCGCGTGCCCGCTCTTGATCTGGAGCTTGTCATGTCCGCCCAGCCCAATTCCGTTCAGCACAACGACGATGTCGTCGTTCTCAAGTTTGGAAGTTCCGTTCTGCCCAATGAAGAGTCGCTCTCGCTGGCGATTCACGAGGTGTACCGCTATCTGCGCCGCGGCCAGAAGGTGATCGCCGTGGTTTCCGCGATGGGGCCGACGACGGACAAGTTGCTCGCCCACGCGAAAACCTTCGGTGATTCGTGCGACGCGGGCGGGATCGCGGCGCTTGCCGCGACGGGTGAAGCGCAGACGCAGGCGTTGCTCACGCTCGCGCTCGATCGTGCGGGCATTCCGGCGAACGCGCTCGATCCGGGGGCGCTCGGCCTTCGCACCAGCGGACCGCTGCTGGACGCGAAGCCGGAAAGTCTGAATATTGAGGCGATTCGCGCGGCACTCGAAGATCGGCCGGTGCTGGTTGTGCCGGGGTTCATCGGTCGCGATTCGCTCGGGCGGACCTCGCTTCTGGGACGGGGAGGCTCTGATTTCTCCGCGTTGTTCATCGCCGCCGGACTTGGTTGTGACTGCGTGCTCGTAAAGGATGTCGATGGTCTCTACGACCGCGACCCTTCGGAGCACGCCTCCACCGCGCGGCGTTATCGCAAAGTGTCGTACGACGATGTGCTTTCGCTCGTTGAAGGCGTCGCCCAGCACAAGGCGGTCCGCTTTGCACGCGAGCATCACCTGTCGATCGGAATCGGCGGCATCGGCCATCCGGTCGGAACGGTGATCGGGCCGGAGGCCTCGGAATTTGCGAAGGGTGTCGGGACCCCGAAGCCGGTGAAGGTCGCGCTGCTCGGTCTTGGCACCGTCGGTCTGGGCGTCTATCGCCATCTCGCGCAGTTGCCGAAGTTGTTCGAAGTCGTCGCGGTCGGCGTTCGCACGCTGAGCAAGCATGCTTCGAGCGGCGTACCGGCTCCGCTACTCACAAGCGATCTGAATGCCGTGCTCGCTTCGCAGGCAGATGTCGTCGTCGAGTCGATCGGCGGTCTGCATCCGGCGCGGGAGCTGATCCTGCAGGCGATTGCTTCGGGCAAGCATGTGGTGACGGCCAACAAGGCGGTGATTGCCGCGTTCGGGCCGGATTTGCATGAGCGCGCCCGCAAGCAGGGGCTTTCGCTGCGTTACAGCGCGAGCGTCGGTGGCGGCGTGCCGGTGGTGGAGGCGATCCGACGCGCGAAAGAGTCGGGCGAGGTCGTCGAACTCCGCGGCGTTCTCAACGGGACGACCAACTTCATCCTGGGCCGCCTCGAAAAGGGAGTCGCGTTCGACGATGCGGTCCGCGAAGCGCAGGCCGCGGGATTTGCGGAGGCCGACCCTTCCGCCGATCTCGATGGACTGGATGTTGCCAACAAGCTCGCCGTGCTCGCGGCAGTCGGCTTCGGGGTTTCGCTTCCGGTCGAAAAGGTCGAACGCACCGGCATCCGCGCGATCAATGTCGAGGCGGTCGCCGCGGCACGGGCGCAGGGGAATGCGATTCGGCTGGTTGCGACGCTTCGTGCCGAAGGCGCAGGAGTTGTGCGGGCGCTGGTTCGCCCGGAGGAAGTACCGCTGTCGGGCACTTTCGCGCAGTTGCAGAACGAGCAGAACGCCGCGATCGTGCGGCTTGCAGATGGCCGTCAAATCGTGGTGAACGGCCGCGGCGCGGGTCGCTGGCCGACGGCAGAATCGGTCTTCGCCGATCTGCTCGAGATCGCGGGCGAGCGATTCGATCCGGAGGACACGCACGATCGCGTTCGCACCCACGCCAAGGCCCAGGGCATCGCGGCACGATTCGCACAGGGCGCTCAGCGTGAGACGAACGCATCTGCTCTTGGCGGAGCGCCGTCGGCGGCTCCTCGTTCTGGAGCGAATCGGTGACCTTGCACATCCACACCAAGCTTGTTCACCCCGCAACGAACGGCCTGCAGCACAAGCCGACGGTGACGCCGATCTATTTGTCATCGACGTTTGATCAGGAGTCGGCAACTGCGTTCGGCGAGTTTGACTATTCGCGCAGCGGCAATCCGACGCGCCAGGTGCTCGAATCGCAGCTTGCAGAACTCGAGGGTGCCAAGCGTGCCTTTGCGTTTGCGAGCGGCGTCGCGGCGATCGCGGCCGTCACGCGATTTCTGAAGCCCGGCGAAGAGATTCTCGCTGCGAACGACCTGTATGGCGGCACGCAGCGAATCTTCTCGACGATCCTCCCGGATCGCGGCGT
>JAEUJD010000119.1 GCA_016793015.1 Phycisphaerales bacterium | reverse complement strand
CCGTGCGTTTCTCGAGCAGTTTGCCAAAACCAACCGTTTCCGGCTCGGTGAGCCCGGCGCGTTCAAAGTGACACCCGATGGCAGCGCAGTGCTGTTTCTGCGGAGCGAAGGGCCGGAGAGTTTCTCGCAGGAACTGTGGATGTTCGATGCCGCGACGGGCAAAGAGCGGAAGATTCTGAGCGCGGCCGACCTGCTGGGCAAGGGTGATGAGAAGTTGACGGCGGAGGAATTGGCTCGGCGCGAGCGGATGCGGATGAGCAGCCGCGGCATTGCTTCGTTTCAGTTGTCGAAAGACGGCAAGTCTTTACTGGTGCCGCTGAGCGGGCGGCTCTTTCGCGTTCTGATGGCGGCGGTCGAATCGGGCGGGCCGATCCGGACGACCGAGATCAACACCGGCGGCTCGGCGATTGATCCCCGTTTTTCGCCGGACGGCAACCACGTGGGCTTTGTGCGCGATGGAGAGCTCTGGATCAGCCCGGCAACAGTGGGCGAGCCGCGCCGGATCAGCCCGCAGGCAAAGGCGAACGTGAGCTACGGCGAAGCCGAGTTCGTCGCCCAGGAAGAGATGAAGCGGATGCACGGCTTCTGGTGGTCGCCCGATTCGCGGCGCATCATGTACCAGCAGACCGACAACTCCGCGCTCGAGACGTTCTATATCCCCGATCCCGCCGACCCCGCGAAGGCACCACAGCCGTGGAAGTATCCGCGCGCCGGCAAGGCAAATTCGGAAGTCACGCTCTGGATCTCGCCGGACGTGGGCAGCGAAGGGAAGCCGGCCACTGCGGTGAAATGGGATCGCGCAAAGTTTCCGTACCTCGCGCGGGTCGAATGGCCGAAGCACGGTGTCCCGACGATTCTCGTGCAGAACCGCGAGCAGACCGAGCAGGTACTTCTGCGGGTTGACATCGATTCGGGTGAGACGCGTGCGATGATTACGGAGAAAGACGCGGCATGGATCGGGCTCGAGCACGACATTCCCTCTTGGCTCCCTGAAGGCAAGCGATTTTTGTGGCTGACGGAGCAGGGCGAAACCGACGGGTGGGAAGTTCAGGCCCGCTCCAGTGACGGAACGATTCAGAAAAAATACCCGACACCCGGTTGGCAGATCGAGGGCTTGAACGATGTCTGCGATAAGGCCGATGTCGCGCTATTGAGTGCCGTTCCGGCGGACGACAGCGCGCAGATGCAGGTGCTGCGGCTCGATCTGAAGACGGGCGACCTCCGGCCGGTGACCGCGCCGGTCTCGCGCAGTCAGGGAGACGAGGGAGGCCAATTCGGTGTGACGACCAATGACGCGATGACGCTCTGGGTGATCGCCGGACGCAATCGCGACGGCACCCAGGTGCTCGATGTCTACAAGGGCAAGCCGGGGCTTGAGGATGGAACGCGCGTGGGCCAGATCCGCTCGGTGGCGGCGGTTCCCTCGATCGTGCCGCAGCCCGAGTGGGTGCGCGTGCAGGCAAACGGCCGCGAGTACGCGGCAGTGATCATCCGTCCGCGCGACTTTGACCCAAAGAAGAAGTACCCGGTGATTGACTTTGTGTACGGCGGACCGGGCTCGAACCAAGTGAACGCCAATGCCCGGGCGTACCTGCAGAACCAGTGGTTTGCCGATCAGGGCTTCATCGTCGTCAGCATCGACGGTCGGGGCACGCCCAGGCGCGGGCGTGAGTGGTCGCGCGTGCTGAAGAAGGACGGCGTGGGCAACTTCATCGATGCGCCCTTGGCGGATCAGTGTGATGCGCTCGAGGCGTTGACCAAGAAGTTCCCGGAGATGGACCGGGAGCGCATCGGCGTCTTTGGCTGGTCGTTCGGCGGCTATTTCTCATCCATGGCGACGATGCGCCGGCCCGATGTATTCAAGGCCGGAGCGGCCGGCGCACCCGTCACCGACTGGCGCGACTACGACACGCACTACACCGAGCGCTACCTGGGCCTGCCCGACAAGAACAAGGCCGGCTACGACGCTTCGGATGTACTCACGTACGCGAAGGACCTCAGGGTTCCTCTGCTCGTGATCCAAGGGACCGCCGACGACAACGTCTATTTCGTGCACTCGCTGAAACTGACCGATCGGCTCTTCCGCGAAGGAAAACCGTTCGAGTTTGTTCCCCTGGCAAGCCAGACGCACATGGTCACCAAGCCCGAGATGGTGCTGAGGCTCAACGAGCGCATCGCCGAATTCTTCGAGCGCACGCTCGGGAAGCCGAAATAGTTCTCACCGGCGGCGTCGACCGATAGCGAACAGCGACATTCCGGCAAGTGAGAGCACGCTTGGTGCGGGGACATCGCCCTCGGTCAGCACGCGGATGAAGTCGCCAGGTTGCGAGATCCCCATTGAAAACTGGAGCGTGTCGCCGGAAACGGTGATAGTGAACGAGTCGTTGACCATCTCCATGCCTCGGAAATCCGATCCGCTGGTGAAGAGCGTCGGCGCTCCGAGGAAGTCAGAATCATCGAGGTGACGGAAGCCGGGTGTGTTGAGGACGATGACGCCGATGATCGGGCGATCGAACTTCACGAAGCCCTGTATCGCGCCGCTGCCTCCGGGCGGGGCATCGAAGTGGATGTAGTGGCTCCGGACCCTCGTCCCCTGGGCGATCTGCGTGTTGGTGAGCGAACCGCTCGAGTTGTAGTTCCCCGGGGCGAAGGCGTTGACCCAGACATCTTGAGAGAGCGCAACGTCCTGCACCTCGTTCCAGCAATAAGCGAATGACGTTGTGGTCAGCACATCGAGCTGCGCATCGGCGGGCTGGGCGATTTGCGTCACTTGTCCAAACGTGCCCAGGATGGCAGCCTCGGAATTTGCGGCGACGAGCGCGGCACACGCCGCGGCGGCAAGGCAGAACTTCCCCATGTCTCTCTCCTCTGGTTCTGTTGCAAGGCCGGGGCGGAGCCGGCCACTGAGAGCATTGTCGCATGGGAACCCCGCCGCACGCAAGCAAGAATCGATGGCCGGCGGGAAGGAGCGGGGCAAATCCGAGCTCTGTTAGGATTGTGCTATGTCAACTGTCAACACCGCAAAGGTCCGGGTCGCGCCCGGCAGCGCCCGCGAGCTGCATTTCGCCTCGCTGGACGAGGTCTTGGACGAGATGGACCGGATCGCGGCGGCCGAGCGCGAGGGGCGTTTGAAGCAACTCGGGAATTGGAATGCGGGAACGAACTTCAGCCACCTGGCAACGTGGATCGACTATTCGTTCGAAGGTTTCCCCCCCAAGCTCAATCCGCCGTGGATCATCCGCTTCATCCTGAAGTTTCAAAAGAGCAAGTTCATGAAGGGTCCGATGCCCCGGGGCGTGCGGATCCCGGGGATTGCGGGCGGCACGCTCGCGACAGAGCCTGTGCCGCTGGAAGAAGGCGTGCGGCATTTACGCAGCTCGATCGAACGATTGAAGCGCGAGAAGCCGACGCAGCGGAGCGTGCTCTTCGGCGAGATGACGCACGAGGAGTGGATACTGGGAACACTTCGTCACGCCGAGCTTCATATGAGCTACCTCACCTATTGAGTGTGGGGATCGCCTGTGAAGCGGAGGTGTCGACCATGCAGATTCTTGCGGTTCTCGCGGCAGCGATTCTGGCGTTGAACGTCGTTGAGCCTGTAGAGCCCGGAGCGTCGGTGCCGATCGCCGACCCCGTCGTTGAGGCGGTGAACCGTTTGTCTTTCCTGGTGGGAACGTGGGACGGCGACGGCATGCTCGCCAGCCCGGAGAAGAAGTTTACCCAGAAGGGCCCGTGGAAAATCGAGAAGGCGTTCGGAGATCGATTTATCCGGGCCGAGTTCGATGCCGTGGTGGACGGGGGCGCGGGCGGCAGCAACCGATTTGTCGGGTACTTCACGTTTGATCCCGCGACGGGCAAGTACCGCACGCTCTGGCTGAACGTGGACAATCTCTTTCAGTTTCAGGAGACCGGCGAGTTGGATGCCACAGGCCGAACACTGACGCTGATCTCCGAGCAGACCCGGAAGGACGGGAACAAGGTGAAAGTTCGTTCTGTCTTCACGCGGGTGGACGACAACCATCTGACGGTCGAGGATCATCCGCTGGATGATGCCGGAAAGCCGATTCGGCAATCCTTCGGATTCGATCTCAAACGCACGGCGACCGCGAAGTAGGAAAACGATTCATGGCAAACTCCGCGACCCCGAACATGAACGCCCTGCGGCTGATCTGCTTCGCAATGTCCGCCGGCATGCTGGTGTTCGCGGCCGTGACGATCTTTCTGACCGTCGAAGGCAAGTCCCCCGCGACCGGACCGAACGGGAATCCTCAGTCCGGTTTGGTCCCGATGCTCCTGATGCTGACCGGAGCCGTCGGGATGGGCAGCCTGATTGCATCCGTGCTCATCCAGCGGGCGATCCTTTCGGGCGCGCGAACGACGTGGCAATCCTCTGGCGATATCGAGACCAAGGAGCGGGCGCTCTGGTCACGCTACACCACGCTGGTGGTTTCACGCACCGCGCTTGCGGAATCGTTCGGCCTGCTCGGGATCGTCGCGCTGTTCCTGGGCGGACCGCCCCTGGGCTGGTTCGGTCTCGGCGCGCCGCTGCTGGCCATTGGCGCGATTCTGGTTGGTCTTCCATCCCAAGTGAAGTACGACGAGTTTTTGACTCGGGCGACAGCGGAACGCTGACGAGGAACGAGCCGATCAGGCCATCGTCATGCCCCCATCGACAACGATGGTCTGGCCCGTGAAGAACCCCGCCTCATCGCTGGTCGCGTACGAGACTGCCGCGGCAATGTCGTCGGCGGTCCCGAAGCGCTTGACGGCGATCATGCCCATCACGTGATCCTTCACCTGCTGAGGCAGGTTCTGGGTCATGTCGGTTTCGATGTAACCGGGGGCGACGACGTTGCAGGTGATGTTCTTGCCGCCGAGTTCGCGGGCGATCGACTTGCTCAGGCCCATCAGCCCGCTCTTTGCCGCGGCATAGTTCGCCTGGCCCGCGTTGCCGACGACGCCGCTGGTGGATGAGATGTTGACGATGCGTCCGAACTTGCCCTTCATCATGGCCCGTGCCGCGGCACGGATCGCCACGAACGCGCTGGTCAGATTGGTCGCGATCACGGCGTCCCAGTCTTCATCGCTCATGCGGAGCGCCAGGCCGTCCTTGGTGATGCCCGCGTTGTTGACGAGGATGTCGAGCCGTCCCTGCGTTTCAGCGACCTTCTCGATCGCTGCCGCAAAGGCCTTGGCGTCGGCGATATCCGCCGCCATCACGGACGCGCTGCCCCCGTTGGCTTCGATCCCGTGCTTAACGTCGTTGAGGGCGCTCTCGGTGCGTGCGATCAGCACGACATGCCGACCGTCCCTTGCCAAGCGTTGCGCAATTGCACGCCCGATGCCTCGGGATGCTCCTGTGACGACGGCGACTCTCTTTACGGTGTCTGTCATTGTGGGTCAGTGCCTGCTGATACGAGGATGGGGAAAAGCTTCAGTCAAAGACGCCGTCGTCAAACTGATTTGCCCGAGCGTGCGTCTTGCGACCGCCCGGCATGCCGGTGAACACATACTTGTCGTTGTCGAGAGTTGCGGTGAAACGCACGAGGTACGCGACACCCGGCTCCTGCACAGCGAACGAGACGTTGAAGCTCTGCGGCCTTGCGCCGGGTGCCGACAGCTCGACGACGCGGACTGCCTCGATCTTCCCGGTTGCTTCGTCCCACTGCCCGCTCGCGAGCAACTGGTCGAGCACATCCTTGCCGACATTGACGAGCATGCCGCTCATCGCCTTTGAATCGCCCTTGGCGATCGCACTAGCGAGATTGATCACACTGATGGCGACCGCATCATCGGCCGGCGCCTTTTCCTGCGGAAACTGCACGCGTTTGTCGGCCTTGCTCGTCTGGAGAAGCGTGCCGACATCGATCGCCTTCGGGGCAGGGGGAGGCGGGGGCGGAGGCGGGGCGACCGGCTTGGGCGGCGGCTTCTTTTCGCCGCAGCCGGGCAGGATCGCCGTGCCGGCGATCAGCGTGAGGGCGAGGGGAACAACGGTCCAGAGGGAGTGCAATCGCATGCGGGGTCCTGCGGGGAAGAAGTTCAGGGCTCGTCGTGAGCCGCGACCTTGACGTTCTTGTCGATTCGACGATAGAGACCCGCGAGGGTGCGACCCGGCGCGAGCTCGTGGAATTCGGCCTTGCCGGCCTGTGCTGTCGCGATCGCGGCGCACGACTGGGCCCAGCGCACGGGGCTCGTGAGCTGCTCGACCAGTCGTTCACGGATGTTCGCGGCAGTGGGGGTGTGCGGGGCGGCGGTCACATTGGCGTACACCGGACAGCGCGGAGAGCGGATGTCGACTTCGGAGAGGGCCTTTGAAAGGCGGTCTGCCGCGGGCTTCATCAGGGGCGAGTGGAACGCTCCGGCGACGACGAGCGCCGTCGCACGCAGGCCGAGTTCGGAGGCAATCGGTCCGGCCCGATCGCAGGCGGACTTGGAACCCGAAAGGACGATCTGGCCGGGGGCGTTGAAGTTCGCGCAGACCAGCACATCGCTGCCTCGGGCCTTCTCGCAGACTTGCTGGGCTTGCGATTCGTCGGCACCGATGAGGGCGACCATGCCGCCTTCGCTGGCTTCCGCGGCATCCTGCATCGCGCGGCCGCGCAGAGTGACGAGCTTGAGCCCGTCTTCAAAGGAGATTGCACCGGCGATTGTCAGGGCGGTGTACTCGCCGAGCGAGAGCCCTGCCGCGGCAGCGATCGGGGCTTCTCCGTTCCCGAAACTCCACTGGGCCTTGAGCGCGGCATAGCACGCGATCGACGTCGTGAAGATTGCGGGCTGGCTCGCATCGGTCTTGTTCAGGCGATCGGCGGGGCCATCGAAGCAGAGGCGGCTCAGCGTCGTCCCGAGCGAATCGCCCAGAATCTGGTCGGCGCGGTCGAAAATCGCCCTGGCTTCGGGCGACTTTTCAGCAAAGGCCTTGCCCATGCCGACGGTTTGCGAGCCCTGTCCGGGGCAGAGAATGACGAGCGGAGTGCTCATGACGGATTCTACGCGAGATTCGAAGCTTTCGCCTACTTCGATTCAAGGCGATCAATGGCCTTGTTGGTGTAGTTCATTCGCATGTCTTGGTCTGAGGCGAGGGAGGAAGAGACGAAAACCTGCTCCCCTTTTACCTCCACAGGTTCCAGGTAGTCAGTCAAGACCGCCGCCAGGCTTGCTCGGAATTCCGGTGATGCGAGCAGATCCCTCCGAACGACGAATGTGCTTGTCCGAGACAGCTGTACAGGGATAAACGGGTGCTGGTGGAGCGACGAATAAAGACCGACAACGCCAAGGCCGACGAAGGCAAGGATGATGACACCCGTCGCACCGAAGCGAGCGACGCGCGATCGGCTTCTTAAAGCTGCCAGAGGCTGCTGCTCCACGTCAACCCTCCGCCAAAGGCGACGAACATGACCTTGTGTCCGTCGCGGACGCGGCCGGATTTTCGCAGTTCATCGAGGCAGAGCGGGACCGAAGCGGCGACGGTGTTTCCGTACCGATCGATATTGACGTAGAGCTTGTCCTCGGGCAGGCCGAAGCGATCGCGCGCGGCGTGCAGGATCCGCTGATTGCTCTGGTGGCAGACGTACATGTCGACATCGACCGCGGCGACGTTCGCTTCTTCGAGCGTTTGCTGGATCAACTCGGGGAATGTGCCAACCGCAAATTTGAAGACCGATGCGCCGTTCATCTGGACGTGACCGAGCTTGTTCTCGTCGAACTCCACGCCGGGCGGCAGATCCTGAATGCAGCGCGGGACATAAATCTCTTTCCAGCCTCGTCCGTCCGAGTGCATGGATTGGGCCAGGATCCCTTTGCTCGTGTCGTCGGTGGCCTTGATGACGCAGGCTGCCGCGGCATCGCCGAAAATGATCGAGGTCGATCGGCCATGGTTGTTGTACTGCATCAGGGTCGAGAGCGCGTCGGCTCCGATCAAGCCGATCGTGCGGTGCGCTCCGCCCTTGATGAGATCGTGAGCAATATTGAGGCCGTACACAAAGCCCGAGCAGGCGGCCGTCAGGTCGAAGGCTCCACAGTCGCCCGCACCGATCAGGTTGGAGACGAGCGAGGCCGAAGCCGGGCACGACATCTCGGCGGTCATGGTCGCGACGATGATGAGATCAAGGTCGGCCGCGGTGAGTTTGGCGTCGGCGAGGGCGGCTTTCAGAGCGTCTGCCGCAAGCTGGCTGGTCGATTCGCCTTCTTCTCGGTTGAGGATTCGGCGCTCGCGGATGCCGGTGCGCTGGACGATCCATTCGTCCGACGTTTCCATCATCTTTTCAAGGTCGGCATTGGTGAGGCACCGCTTCGGGAGAGCCGAACCGGTGCCGGCAATTCGAACACCGACGGGACGACGACCGGATGTTGTGCCAATGGACATGAGTGGCGAAGTCTACGCGCCGCCCAGGCCGGTTGTCCGGTACGGCGAACGTGCGACTCAGGCTTCCGTGCCGGCCTCGGCCAGATTTGCCGCGACGAAGCTGACTTCTTCGAGGCGCCTGGCCATGACCTGGTTGACACCGGAACTCACGAACTTGCGGGCGTTTCGGATCGCGTTCTTGATCGTCTTGGCTTCGCTGCTGCCGTGGGCGATAAACATGGCGCCGTTCACACCCAGCAACGGGGCACCGCCATGCTCGTGGTAGTCGTTCTTCTTCCAGATCTGCTTGAACACAGGCTCGATCTGGAGCATGAGGCCGGGGTCCTGCGTCATGATCTCGGTCGCGAGCGCCGAGAAGATCGATTTCGCGAGGCCTTCGGCCATTTTGAGGAGCGTGTTGCCGACAAAGCCGTCGGTCACGATCACGTCCGCGTTGCCGTCGAAGAGATCGCGGCCTTCGACATAGCCGACGTAATTGAGGCCGGGTGTGGCGCGGAGCAGGTCACGCGTCTGCTTGACCGTGTCGGTGCCCTTGGCCTCTTCGCTGCCGATGTTCATCTGCGCGACGCGGGGATTCTCGATGCCGTGGACAATCCGGGCGAGTTCCGCGGCCATGACGCCGTACTGCCAAAGGTGTGTGGGCTTCGGTTCCGGGTTCGCGCCGCAGTCGATCATCACGACCGGGCCCTTGAAGGCGGGCACAGTGACCGCGATACCGGGGCGGTGCACCTTCGGAAGCCGTTTCATGTGCATGATGCCAGCGGAAACGCACGCGCCGGTGTTGCCCGCGCTGAGCACAACATCGGCCCGGGCGCCAGGTCCGGATTCCGGAGCCTTCTCGCTGCCGAGAAGGGCCATCTTGACGATCGAGCTTTCTTTCTTCGAGCGCACCGCTTTGGCGGGGCTCTCTTCCATCGTGATTACATCAGGGGCGTGCTCGATCTCGATCCGCTCGTCGCGCACAGCGCGGTCGGTCAGATAGTCCTGAATGAGATCGCGCGGCCCGACCAAGATGAGCCGGTCATCGCGAGCAAGATCTTCGAGCGCGGCAACGCACCCCTTCAATATCGCGTCCGGGGCGTGATCGCCACCCATGACGTCAACGGCGATTCGCATCGGCCGGTTCCTCGTCCGCGGACGGCCGTTTCAAGCGGCCGCCATGCCGGTCTGGTTGAATTGGAATACGAGACCGATGGCCGCTGCCACGGTCAATCCGCATTAGTTCTTCGGAACGCCGATTCCCAGCTTGGGAACCTTGATCCGAAGGCCAGCGCGAACGTATCCCGACTCAGCGCACGCGCGATGGTGCAGCTTCGGCATGCCCGAGAGCGGGCAGACGGTCGGGATGGTCCCCGTCAAAGCGTGGTGCGTGCGACGGCGGCGGCTGCGACCGTAACTGACTCTTTGTGGAGGTAGCATCGTTCCGTTCTCCAAACACGCGAGGAGCCAGCGGCCCTCCGGTTTCGATCCAAGACCCAAACAACTGATTCAGACCCCGCATTCGCCAATCGCTCTGCGGCAGGCCTTTGCGGGTCGAGAGTTTAGGTTTGATCCCCGCAAGGGTCAATGCATCGGGATTGCGCCCCATTCGGCCTCCGAACGGAGCCTGGGAGGCGAAACAGGGGGCTGTTCTCCCTGTCCGGCTTTGCCCCGGGCATTTCGAGGCGTACCATCCCGACCTGACGCGGGCCTCGGCCCGCTGCCGCCCTCCTAGCTCAGTTGGTAGAGCAGCTGACTCTTAATCAGCGGGTCGAAGGTTCGAGTCCTTCGGGGGGCATTTTTCGGAGAATGAGGCGGATTTGGCGAGAGCCGGGTTTGAGTACCCCGGCTTGTTTGTTTTTGGGGAGTCAGCGGACCGCTTTTTCGGGGGCTTGGGGGATTCGCGGCTCCACCAAGGCGCCGATGCTGGGGATCGCCGTTGGGATGTTGACGATTTTCCGGGGGCGAGGTTCGAGCTGCAGTGCCACGTCTTCAAGGTCGGCGTTCACCATTTCGCGAACGAGATCTGCGAAGCCGGTCTTGTGCTTCCAGCCGAGCACGCGCCGAGCCTTTTCGGGGTTGCCGCAGAGGACTTCGGTTTCGGCGGGGCGGAAGAAGAGGGGATCGATGACGACGTGTTTGCGGTAATCGAGGCCAGCGGTATCAAAAGCCAGTTCGCAGAACTCGCGTACGGAGTGCATTTCCCCGGTCGCGATCACATAGTCGTCGGGCTCATTCTGCTGAAGCATCATCCACATCGCTTCGACGTAGTCCTTCGCGTGGCCCCAGTCGCGCTTGGCGTCGAGGTTTCCGAGGCGGAGTTCGGTGGCGAGACCGTTTTTGATCAGCGCGGCATGGCGGGTGATCTTCCGCGTCACAAACTCGAAGCCGCGCCGGGGTGATTCGTGGTTGTAGAGGATCCCGTTGCTCGCGTGCAGCTTGTACGCCTCGCGGTAGTTTCGCGTAAGTTCAAAGCCGGCAACCTTGGAGATGCCGTACGCCGAGCGCGGGTGGAAGGGCGTGTCTTCGTTCTGCGGCGTCGCCTTGACCTTGCCGAAGGTCTCGCTCGATGCGGCGTGGTAGAGCCGGCAGTTGGGCGCCGCTTCCTTGATCGACGAAAGCACGAAGTGGGTGCCGTTGATGTTCGCGTTCAGCGTCGAGAACTCGTCCTCGAACGAGTAGGAGACAAACGACTGGCCGGCGAGGTGGTAGCACTCGTCGGGCTGGAGACGCGAGATTGTTTTAAAGACGCTCGGATAGCTCTCGAGCGATGCGGGGTGGAGCTTGATCTGATCGCCCAGCGGCGCGAGCCGGCCCATCCGGTGCAGCGGGTCTTCGAGCGCGGCACGACGCACCAATCCATGGACCGCATAGCCCTTGGAAAGCAGCAACTCGGCAAGGTATGAACCATCCTGCCCCGTGATGCCGGTGATGAGAGCGACCTTGCCCATGCCCGTGACCTTTCCGTTTACGACGCCCTCAAGTGTATTGCCGGATTCGTCGCTCCTCTTGGACCCAAAGCGGCCGTGGCGATGCATTCTCGCAGACACTCTCGGACGCTGGCCTGCCAGTCGGGCCATTTGAAGTCGCCCACTGGCTTCAGATCCGGGCTGCGCGTGTCGGACAGTTCGCGTCGGATCAGCGTTGCCAGTTGGTCCGGGCGAGATGGATCGAAGAAGCTGCAGAATCCTTCGGCAATCTCCCGGTGCGCGGGGATATCGCTGGCGATTGCGGGCTTGCCGCGGGCGAGCGCTTCGGCGACGGGCAGTCCGAAGCCTTCGGCGAACGAGGCCATGATGACGGCGCGGCTGGCGCGATACCACGATTCCAGATCGCCATCGGAAGCGTTGGGAGCCCAGAACAAACGCTTTCCCCATTCACGGTGCGATCGCACGCGGGCCATCTGATCTCCGGCGCGGAAGCCGGGCCTTCCCAGGATCAGCAGGCAGACATCCGCTCCTTCGCTCCAGAGGCGATCAAAGGCGTCGAGGATGGCGCGGTGGTTCTTGCGGATCTCGAACGTTCCCACGACCAGAAAAGCCGCGCGGTCTCCAACGAGGCGGACCACTTCGGCGCACGATTCCGAGCAGGACGTGAGGACGTTTGTCCACTTGTCGCCCCCAAGCCGGAACGTGCAGGCGCGGGAGGCAACCCAGCCGGGGTTGCCGGACGAGCGGGCAAAGTCGAGATAATCGAGGCACGTGTCGCGCGAGATCGCGATGATGAAGTCGTTGTTGGCCGTGACACGTTTGAGGTGGGCGGTGAAGACACTCGTCAGCCGATGATCGACGAAATCGGGGCGACGGAGCGGAATGAGGTCGTACATCACGCTCGCGACGATCGCGCCGCGGCTGCGTGCCGCAGCCACATGAGGCCAGAGCTGGGCCGAGTCCCAGTTGGAATCGGCGAGTAAGAGCACATCACCCGCTCCCAGTTCAACATGCCGTGTGCGGAGCCGAAACGCCAGCAGTCGATGCCGGAGCGCTGCGCGCTGGAGGCGCGCCCAGCGGAAGCCATTTCTGATCATCCGGTTGCCGGTTCGTCCGACGCGGGCCAGGATCGTTCCAAAGCCCATGCAGGTTCGCGCGATCACATGCCCGCACAACCCCAGGAAGGCGAGAATCAGGCGAAGAAAGCCGAAAAACCACCTCGTCCCGATCGTCCCGGCATCGGGATCGGCGAGTCGGCGGCCGAACCAGGTTGCCGAAATCTTCAATCCGGTCTTCAGCCACGATGGCAACATGCCGCGGATCTTGCGGCCGATCGCGTGCGAGGACGCTGCAATCCGTTCGGGGCAACCCGCCCAGATCACGCGTGCGAGGAGCGGCGCGAACACGAGCAGCGCTTCGGCCGATCGCGCCACTGCCAGCACGCAACGAGCACACCAGCGAATGAACCGCACGATCGCGCCCGGAGGTCGCGGCGTAAGCCAGTCGGGCGGGATCACCGCAAAGCCGCGCGAGGTCAGAAGGATCGGGCGAATGCCCACGCCCAATTCGGACGACATGCCCGAACCCAGGACCGCGAGATTGCGAACAACCCGCGCAATGCCCGACGTGTTGCGGGTTTGATACACGTGCGTGCAATCCACAAAGAGAGCGCGGACGCTTCCCGCCAGAGAGGAACTCGCATCGCGTGCGGTCACCACACCCCTCCAGAATCAATGCGGATGCGTGATAAGCAGTTTGGGATCATCGGGTGCACGGCGGGAGCAGCGGAGGGGTGGCCTGGCGATTCGGACGCAAGCTCCGATTCCAGCGAAAGACGCTAGAACGTCCGGCGGCGGCTTTCCCGCAATCCCGCACGGTGCCGTGCTTTGCGATGTCGGTTTTTGCAGCGAGCGTTGTTATTGGAATAGGCGAGACGGCTCGTCAATGGGTTGGGCTTTGTTGAACTAAACCGACCGATCGACTAACATGTTTGGCGTTTGAGCCGCGAGTTTCCGATTCGCGCTGCCGTCCGATCTCATGCTCCTCCGGGCGAAGAGAAAAAGGATCCGCGCTGCTATGAAATCCACGCCGAAGCCGACGAAAAAGAACATTCCCGTTTATCAGCCCGACCTCAGCGGCAACGAGCGCGAGTACGTGCTGCGCTGCATCGATACCAACTGGATCAGTTCCCGCGGCGAGTTCGTTGAACGCTTCGAGAAGGGAATCGCCGAGTACGTCGGCGTTTCGCACGCCATCGCTGTCTGCAACGGCACGGCGGCGGTCCATGTCGCGCTCGTCGGCGCGGGCATCCGCCCGGGTGATGAAATCATCGTTCCGAGCCTGACGTACATCGCTTCGGTCAATCCGATTATGCTCTGCGGCGCGACGCCCGTCTTTGTTGACAGCGATCCCAAGACCTGGCACGTTGACCCCGACCGAATCCGCGCCGCCATCGGCCCGCGAACCAAAGCGATCGTCGTCGCGCACCTCTACGGCTCCCTCGCCGACATGGTCACCCTGCGAGAGATCGCCGACGAGCACAAGCTCGTGCTCGTCGAAGACGCGGCCGAAGCTCTCGGCAGCACGCTCAACGGTCGACAGGCCGGTTCGCTCGGGCACGTCAGCAGCCTCAGCTTTTACGGCAACAAAACGATCACGACCGGCGAGGGCGGAATGGTGTGCACCGACGATGCGGTGATCGCATCGCGCATGCGGAAGTTCCGCGGTCAGGGCCTCTGCGCCCACCGCGAGTACTGGCACGACGAGATCGGCTTCAATTTCCGTATGACCAACATCGCTGCGGCGATCGGTGTCGCTCAGCTCGAGCGCCTCCCGGCGATCCTCGAGGCAAAGCGCCGGCTCGCGCAGTGGTATGCCGAAGACCTCGCGGGCTGCAACATCGAACTCCAGCCCGAGCCCCCGGGAGTGGTGAGTTCGCGCTGGATGGTCGCGGCACTCGTCGAGAATTCCGCCGTTCTCGCGGCGGTCCGTTCCACGCTCGCCGCGGGCGGCGTCGAGACCCGTCCGATCTTCGCCCCGATCCATCGCATGCCGCCGTACGCGCCGGTTCACGGTCGAATCCCGATGCCGGTGGCGGAGGACATTTCCAGCCGCGGGCTCAATTTGCCGAGCTGGCCCGGCCTCACGCGGGAGGACGTTTCCCATGTTTCCTCGCTGGTTCGGCGCGCAATCGACGAGTTCTCGCTCGCCGTGCCGCACCGGGTGAACATCGAATCGCTGGAAGTGAAGACGATGCCCGCGCAGGTCGGCGCGGCGCGTCCCGCGGTCGTTGCCTGAAGAACGGACTCGGATCAACTTCGCTTGTGCTCGATTTGTACGGGCTTCAGTGACGGTCCGCGCTCTTGCGGGGCAGATGTCGCACCGGCACGCCGACGGCCGTTGTGTTGGCCGGCACGTCCTTGAGGACGACAGCACCGGCCCCGATGATCGAGTCGGCTCCGATGGAAACCTTTTCGATCACGGTCGCGCCGATGCCGACATGCGTGCACCGGCCGACGCGGACCCGGCCTGCCAGCTTCGCGCCGGGGCTGATGTGCGCGCCGTCTTCGATCACGTCCTCGTGGTCGATGATCGCGCCGGAATTGATGATCGCAAACGCCCCGATCGAAGCCTGTGCGCACACGATCGCCCCGATGCAGACCTGCGCGCCCTCCGCGATCTTCGCGTCCCGTTCAATCTTCGCAGTTGCGTGGATCAACGAGGGAAACCGCGCTCCGACAACCTCGGCTCGAATCTCCGACGCAATCCGCAGGCGTGCGGCGTTGTCGCCCACGGCGATCGCGATGTTGGGTCCGGCGGCGTTCCTCAACGCGCTCATGCCCCCGGCGACCCGGACGCCGGAAATCTCAAGTTGCGCTGCCGGCGCTGCCGCGCCCGACAGATCCGCCTGCATATCGATGAATCCGATCGGTTCGAACCCCGCGCTCCGCGCGAGCGCAACGACCACCCGCGCGTGCCCGCCCATCCCGACGATGTAGATCGACTCAGCCAATCACGCCTTCTTTCCGCACCCGCTCGACGATGTCGAGGTATTCACCGGCGACGTGGTCCCAAGTACGCTTCGAGAGCTTCTCGAAAACCGGCTTCTGCATCTCCGCCAGTTCCTCGCGGTGCTTCAGACCCCACTGGATTCTGTCGGCGATGTCGTCTGGTCGAAGGGGATCAAAGAGCATCAGCCGCCCGAGTTCCGCAGTGATCACCTCTTCGACGACGGGGATGCGCGACATCAGCACCGGCGTACCGACGCTGAGCGACTCTGTGAACGGGAAGGGGAACCCGCCCTCGAACAGCGTCGGGACGACGGCGAGCCGCGCACACCGGAAGAACGCCGCATGATGCCGCGACGGGATGCGGGGCAGGCTCAGTATGTCGTACTGCAGTTCGTGCTTCAAAACGTGCGGAGCCAGGATCCGGACGTGGCGAAGCTCGCCACTCAGCACGCACTTGCACGAGACAAACCGGCGGCGGATCAGCGTCTCCATCGCCAGCAGCATGTTCATCGTGTTCTTGTGAGGCCGAATCTGCGAGCTGACGAAGACGTAATCGAGTTTCCCAAGGTCCAGCTGATCAACGTACTTCGGCGCAACGTGCGACGTCCACGACAGTTCCGAAGCGATTTCCGACGAGAGATACTCGCGGATCAGCGCCCGCGCACGCCGCTCGTCCTCGACGTAGCGCGTGGGCAGGAACGGCGGGGCGTGCGGGACGACAAAGGCCCGATTCTTCGGAACGCCGAGCCGGCCGACGGCGTGCTGGTCGCGCACCGATGCGCAGTAGCTGATCGTCGCGCTCGCCCGCTGCGCGCCGCGTTGAAGCTGCGTGATGACACGCTTGGAGTGACCCCGCGTCGAAAGCCGCTCAAAGCCGAACTCAAAGTCGAGCGGCACCACGTCCGCGATCGCGAGTACGGTTCGGGCTTCGAGCTCGGTCATTCCGACATTCGCGCCCGGGGTCGCGATGTACCACACCTCGACGCCCGCCTTCTTCGCGCGCCGGGCCATCCGAAGGAACTCGAGGCGGCACACCTGCTCGAACCAGAGCCGCATCTGCGCCCGGACTTCGGGAGGCGAGATGTAGAACCGCGGCAGCCACTCCTGAAGCAGCGGCTTGATGCGCTTTCCGAGCCACAGCACGATCGGCTTGATGCTGTAGAGGACCGCCAGAAACGCGAGCAGGATTCCGCTCACGATCCCCAGCAGAATCAACACCGGCAGCGCCAGCAGGAACAGCAACGGCTGCTGACTCAGCAGCGCGCCGGCAACGATCCGGGAACGCAGGATCCGCGAAACCGAGTCCAGCACCGCGCCGAAATTCCGCGGGGTGCGCTTCTTTCGTATCTTCCGCAGCCGCGGCATGATTCCCATCAGCCGCACGACAAACGGGATGCGTTTGCTGCCCGTAATGACCTCGTAGTCCGAATCGGAAAGGCCGTACTGGTGCAGCAACGCCACGATGTCCCTGCGCGTCCAAATTGCGCACCCGATCACCAGCCTCGTGTCGCCCCTTTTCGCCAGCGAGCGAAGCACGTTCGCGAGCACCACCATCAGCCCCTCGCCTTGCACCGGCATCCCCGGGGGCTGCTCGAGCCACACGGCAAAGGTCTTGTCCTTGCGCTGCGAAGGGGATGGACTCCCGCCAATTGATGAACCAGATGATGCGCCGGCAGCCTGCATCATTTCCGCACCCCCGCGGCGTCAAAGATCGCGCGGCTCATCGAAGCCCAGAATTGTTCGGAAACCCTTCGCCAGTCGGCCGCTTCGATCTTCTCTCGTGCGGCAGCGCCCGGCTTGGAGTCGCCCCGCTCGGCCCGCTTGAGCGCTTCCGCGAGTGCCGCGGGGTCGTACGGATCGAAGAACAGCGAATTCATCTCGAAGATCTCGTCGAAATACCGGTTTGCCGGCTGCGCCGACTGCACAAGCGAGACGCCCGCGTACGCGCCATCCATGGCCGAGAACGAGCCGTTGTCGTACACGCTCGGGTTCAGCACGACAGATGAGCCGACGATCAGATCGGCGTAATCGCTGTTCGAGATCTCGCCCAGGATGCGGAGCTTGTCGCGGACAGCCGCGCGCTGCTCGATCAGCGCGCGCGTCGCCGCCACGCTCGGCAATTCATTCTTTGCCGGCGTGCGCCCCGGGCGGAGCTGATCGGTGAAAGCGCCGCACATGCGAACTTCGAGCGTCCCTTCGAGCTGCCCGTAGTAGATTTCGAGGGCCTTGATGACGACCGTGTGATTTTTGTGCGGGGTCGGGTTGGTCGCCCACGCGATGTACGGGGCGGGCGGCGTCCGTTCCGGGCTGCGCACCCGATCGCGCATCGCGCGCAATCCTTCTACATCCAAAAACATTGGTGCCTGGAAAACGCGATCCGGCGCGACCCCGAAGTAGGAACGGAAATCTTCCGCAGCGCCCGGTGTCGTCACAGCGACGAACTCGGCATCGCGCACGACCGACAGGATTGTCTGGCGCTGCAGATCAAAGAACGACTTGCCCACCGCTTCCGGGAAGTACCGCTGAAGGCAATCGAAGTTCAGCATCCCGTACCGCGTGGAAGACGGAAGATTGAAGGAGATTCGATCGCTGACGAAGAGCAGGAAATCGCAGTCCTGCAGATCGTTGATCCCGTCGTTCAGCGAGGCGTGGCCGCGGATGGTGTATCGGAATCCGCCGGCGAGATCGCCCTCGAGCAGGTCGTACTTGAACTGGCGCACCGCGATGCCGTCGGCAAACAGCTCCGCGAAATCGGTGTGGATGTCGTAGCGCTCCGCGGGAACGACCGCCACGATCTCGACTTCTCCGCCCGCGGCGCGGCCAGCAGCCTTCGCGCCGCGATGCATCATCTGGCAGACATTCTTGAACGCGCGAATCGAACCGCCCCGGTAGTCGTGCGGCATGACGACCGCGATCCGCTTCACGCCCCGGCGCGCGCTCAGCTGCCGGAAATCCTGCATCCCCGCCGGATCCCAGCCCGCTCGCGCCAGCGTCACCGCCGCTTTGCGCGCCCGCCGCCCGATCTTGCGGCCGAGGGACGCCGCCTTGTCTTCGCGCTCAAAGAGCCGCGAAAGAAGGCGACTTAGTTCGCCCTCATCGCCGACCGCACCCGCTTCCTTGGGTCCGAGCCAGCCCGCCAGGGCCGACCGTGCGCCGTACAGGACCGGCACGTCTCTCCCGAGCGCATGGAGGCAGATTCCCGGCGCCGTGCTCCGGGTCGCGGGGCGAACAACAAGGCAAGGACCGACGCGCACAAGCGCTGTGCGGCCCCGTGCTTTCAATCCGGTCGCGATGTCGAGCAGTTCGGCTGTGGTCGCTTCGTCCGCACCGCCCTTTTCCGCGATCCACCGGGCCGCGTTCTCGTCCCACGCAGACAAGCCGTCGCCGCCAAGCGCAAAGACAAACCGCACGTCCCGAGGCAGCACGTGCGAGGAAACTTCTTCACTCGGCGGAACAAACCCGATCTGGAGCGGCCCCGCCTCGCGCGAGGAACGCAGCTTTGCGGGAGTGGACGCGATATACACACGTCCGCGTGCCTTGTCGCACGCCGAGACAAGCCGATCGCCCCCGATTTCCATCAGGCAGTCTTCGGTCGTCTTGCCCGTTCGCCGTCCGACCACGCGGATGACGATCGGACCGTCGAAGCCCCGGAGAAGCGGAACGAGATATTCCGGATCAGGACCGGCGATGACGCAGTCCGCGCGTTCGCGGAGTGAGGCAAAGGCTTCGGGCGTGTGCTCGGGTTCGCCCGGATCGGGCGCATCGGTCCAGGCACCATCGGTGCCCTTGGGCACGATCACCTCATGCCCCATCGTGCTGAGCACGGGGTGATCGTGCTCGAGCAACGCCATATCCGGTGCCAGATAGGCGATCTTCAGCCGTTGCTCAAGCATGCCTTCCCTTCCGATGGCGAATGCTCGATCGAGGTGGGTGCCGGGGGCGGTGTCGCGACCGGCGGCCCTTCTAGCAGACGGTGATACTCATCGACGACCCGGTCGGCCCGGTCGCAGAGGTGCACGCTGCCGTTGTTCAGCAGGACCGCGCGGTCGCAGGTGCTGCGGACCATATTGGAGTCGTGCGAGACCATGACAAAGGTGACGCCCCGCTTGTGGAACTCGTTGATGCGGTCAAGGCACTTCTTCTGGAACGCCGCATCACCGACGGCGAGAATTTCATCGATCAGCAGGATGTCGGGGTCGAGATGCACGGCGACCGCAAAGCCGAGCCGCGCGGACATGCCGGCGGAATAGGTCCGGAGCGGCTCATCGATGAACGTGCCAAGCCCGGCAAAGTCGAGAATGCGGTCCAGCTTCGCCTTCACTTCGCGGCGCGTCATGCCGAGCAGCACGCCGTTGAGCGTGATGTTCTCGCGTCCGCTCAGGTCCGGGTGAAATCCCGCCCCAAGCTCGAGCAGCGGGCACACGTGCCCGTGCGTCTCGATCGTGCCAAGCGTCGGGAGCATCACCCGCGCGATCAGCGCCAGCGTGGTGCTTTTGCCAGCGCCGTTGACGCCGATCATTGCAAACCGCTCGCCCCGCTTGATCTCGAACGAGACATCCCGCAGCGCCACAAACCGGGCCTGTTTCCGTTGACGCAGGAAATCCGGGAACTGCATCAGCATTCCCTTGGCGCCCACGTGCGCGAGCGCCCGCGATGCGTATTCCTTGGTAACACCCCGGAACTGGACAGCGGTGGATTCAGACAAGTTCGGCGAATCTCCACTGCACGCGGCGGTAGAACAAGTACCCCGCGCTCGACAGAACGACAGCCCATACCGCCGAGCACGCCAGCAACACCAGGTCGATCGGCTCTCCCATGAACAGACTGCGCCACCCGAGCAGCACCCCGGTGACCGGGTTGGCGTACAGCAGCCACTCGTGCTTCCCCGCGATCATCTCACGCGTGTAGATGACCGGCGTCAGGTAAAACCAGATCGTCACGCCGATCGTTGTGATCCGCTCAAGATCCCGGAAGAACACGTTTGCGGACGCGACGATGAAGCCGATCCCCAGGATGATCGCCCACTGCACGACGAGCAGAATCGGCAGGAGCAAGAGCCACCGTGCATCAGGGATGATCCGGAACCAGAGCATGAAGCCCAGAATCACCGGCACCGACGCGAGATAGTGCACCAGGTCGTTCAGCGAGGTCGAAAGCACCAGCACCGCCCGCGGGAACGATGTACGCCGGATTAGCCCCGCATTCCCCACGAACACCATCGACGAGGACATGATCGAGTTCGCGATCCATTGCCACGGAAACAGCCCCGCCACCAGGACGAGCGAGTAATTCTCCACCTTCACATCGAAGATGCGGGTGACCAGCACGAAGTAGATCGCGGCCATCGCCAAGGGGTTCAGGAGCGACCACGCGTACCCCAGCACGGTGCGCTTGTACCGGGCACGGAGTTCTTTGGTCAGCAGCGCTGCGACCAGATCCCGGCGGTACTCGATGCTCCTGGCAATCACGGCGTCAGTTTAGGCTCGGTGGATCGATTCACCCCCGTTCAGGACGCCCGAATCCCAGCGGCAGATCGCGCGATCTGCCCGCAAAACAATGCTCCGGATGCGTCGTCGCGGCCCGCGGCAATTGCGCTTCGGTCCCTGCGCAAACCTAGAATGCGCCGTGATTATCACGGTCAATGGAGAGCCGAAGGAACTGCCGCAGGGAGCGACCGTGCGCACGCTGATCGAAAGCCTCGGCCTGACCACCCGCGCCTGTGCCGCGGAAGTCAACGAGCGGCTGATCCCGAAACAACAGCACGATCAGCACCTTCTCGCGCCCGACGACCGGATCGAGATCGTGACACTTGTGGGAGGTGGCTGATGCCGGCGCAGATCGAGATCAAACCCGCGTCTCTGGCACCGCTCTCTATCGCCGGCCGCGGTTTTCAGAGCCGTCTTTTCGTCGGCACCGGCAAGTACGCCTCGATGGAGTTGATGCGCGATGCGCTCGACGCCAGCGGCGCGCAGGTCGTCACGGTCGCGGTCCGCCGCGAGCGGTTGTTCAATGAGGCTGGCAAGAGCCTTCTCGATTTTCTGGATCTCGCGCGTTTCACGATCCTCCCCAACACCGCGGGCTGTTTCAGTGCGCCCGATGCAGTTCGCGTCGCGCGTCTCGGACGCGAGCTCCTCTCGCAGACAGGCAACGCCGGAGCGGATTGGGTCAAGCTCGAGGTGCTCGGTGACAAAAAGACGCTCTTGCCCGATCCGGCGGGCACACTGGAAGCGACGCGCGAACTCGTCAAGGACGGCTTCAAGGTGCTCGCGTACACGAGCGATGACCCGATCGCCGCCCTGCGTCTGAAAGAGGCCGGCGCAACAAGCGTGATGCCCGCGGGCTCGCCGATCGGCAGCGGCCAGGGAGTGCTGAACCCCGCGAACATCGTGCTCTGCCTCGAGCTGCTGAAGCAGGCCGATCCGCAGTTCCCGGTCATCGTCGATGCCGGCGTCGGCTCCGCGAGCGATGTATCGGTCGCGATGGAGCTCGGGGCCGACGGTGTGCTGCTCAACACCGCGATTGCGCACGCGAAGGATCCGGTGCTGATGGCACACGCGATGCGCCATGCTCTTGTCGCGGGCCGCCAGTCGTACCTGGCGGGGCGGATTCCAAAGCGTTTGTACGCATCCGCCAGCAGCCCCTGGGAAGGTGTCATCTCGCACATACCCGGAGAATGACCGTGCGGGCCCCGTTGCATTATCTGTTCTGCCTGCTCGTGCTCACGCTCGCATCGTGCTCGCGCGAGCCCGGTTACTCGCAGAGTTCGCCCGACGCGACGATCGCGACAGCAAAGCAGATGGTCCGCGACGGCAAAGCCGGCCTCCTCGTCAAGCTCATCCGCTCCGATGACGACAACATGGCGCGCTGTCTGAACCGCCTCGGTCACACGCTCGCCAACATGCAGACACTGGCTGGCGAGCTCAACCGGGCTTTTCCCGGCGATGTCCGCAAACTGCGGGATGAAGCCCAAAGCCAGTCCTCGAAGTCCGGCCTCGCCGGGATCAGCCGCGCGTTCACAGGTGGCCGTGCCAACCGGCGTGAGGGCGCCCAGAACGATGCGATGAACTCGACGCTCACGCGTCTGTTCGCGTCACCCTTCGAGGCGCTCGAAGAAGAAGCCGCCAATCTCACCGCGCTCCAGCTCGACAACCAGACATATTCGCTTCTTTACAAAGGCGGGCCGATCGTGCCCGGCGTGCCGCTGCTGCTGAAACTCGATCCGAAGGACAATCGCTGGTACTTCGTGCTTCCCACCGATCTGCCGATCCTTTCGGGTTACTTCTTCAAGACTCCCGAAGCGTGGCGGGTCTACACGGGTCTGGTTGCAACCCTCGACAACATCGTCAAGGACCTGACACAGGATGTCCGCGACGGCAAGGTCAAATCGCTGAACGACACGGCTCGTGTCGCGGGCGAAAAGGCGTTCACGTCGCTTCCCTTCGCGATCATTGCGCTCGATCGCCTGACGGCCGCGGAGCGTAAGTCGCGCGGGCTGAATGCCACGACGCCATCCCCAATCCCATCATCTTCGCCGGGTCTGCCGCCTCCGAAATAGCCGTTAGCGCACCTGCGATTGCTCGCCGAGGATCGGCGTCCGTCCACGTGCCTCGCCGATGCGGGGCGTGAGCGTAAATCCGAAGCTGGTCTGCCCCGAGATCGAGTTGCGCGCGATGTTGAAACCCAGGCGCATGCTCTGGAAATCCCGCTTGATCTCCGCGCCGATTCCCTGCAATTGGCTGCTCGTCAGGTCGTAGCTCGCGCTCACGGTCACGATGTACTGGTTCGCGAGCCGGTACGCAAGACCGCCGCCCAGCGTGGTCAGCTCGAGCGCGTTCAAGTAGCGAAAATCCATGTTCGCCGTGACGTCGGGTGTCTGCTGCACGATGATGCCGGCGGATGTTCTTGCCTGCTGGTTCAGATCAAAGTCGTACACCGTACCACCGGTCAATGTTGTCGCGTCCGTCACGCGCCACGCGGAATCAAGATTGCCGTACTTGCCGAACGACGAAAGTTCCGGCCTGAAATCAAAGAAGCGTCCGACCGGAGAGCGGACATCGGTGCCCGAAGTGGAGTCGACGTAGTTGGCGTCCAGCGTAAATACGTCCACGCTGTAGTAGTGCCCGGGCCGGCCGCGCTGCGTCTGCCAGATCTGGTTCACGCCCGCGCGCATCGAAGTGCCCTTGGCGATCGCTTCGACGTTCTCGTCGTACGTCGGAAGGGTGGAGCCGTCGCGGTTGGTCCCCGCGGTGAACAGCGTGATCGACGGCTCGATGATGTGCCGGATCCGGTGGATGTCGAACATCCGCGAATCGACCGAGTTGTTCACCCGCTGGATCTGCGTGCTCAGCGTGCCCCCCGTCGAACCCCAGATGCGATACCGATCCGTCTCGTCGCTGCCGGTGTTGGCGGCGAACTGGTCGAAGTTGTGGTCGTAGCCCGTCAGACGCACCACGCCGAACGGCACAAAGTTCACCGGACCCATCTCGATCTTGGCGTCCACCTGCTGCCGCGTATCGAATCGGAAGATCTGCTGGGGCAGATAGCCCTGCGCTGTCAGGCTCTGATTGAGCGTCTGGTTCGGATCGATCCCGAAGATCTGCTGCGACTGCGTCGGGTTCGAGAAGCCCCGGTACTCGGGCGTGACCGAGTCGAACTTCATCCCCATCATGCCCGCCCGGTACTCCTGTGTCCAGGTCAGCACGTCACCGAACCAGCTCGAAAGCAGCGGGTCCGCCTGCCTGAGGTATTGCAGCTCGGGCGCCTTTGAAACGTTGTACCCCTGGCTCTGCAGCAGATATTCGTTGGTGATGAAGTCGTTGAACGAGCCCTTGGTGTTCACCGTGAATTCGGTGTTGTCTTCCAGCCGGCGCAGGTACAACTCGGTCGTGAACTCTCGCCGCACCTTCGCCATCTCGGGGTAGAACGACTCGACGAAGTTCGCGTCCGACTGGTACGCGCCTTCTCCGAGCAGCGTCCACCGGTCGTTGAGCGCGATCGCGTGCTCCGCGAGCGCAAGTCCGCGGTTCTGGCCGTCGTACGTGCGCCGCTCACCCGTCGGCAGCACATCCGTGCCCTTGTCGTTGAACAGGCCGTACAGGAACGCGCTGCCGTTCGCGTCCGGACCCGCCCACGCCATGTTCGTGCCCACGCCCGGACCGCGGCTGAAATACGCGTCCAGCATCAGGTCCGCCCGCGTAAACGGGGTTCCCTTCAGCCCGATCAATTTGTACGCATTCCACCGGCTCTTGAGCGCAAAGCCCGAGCCCGACCTGTTCTCCGCACGAAGGTCACGCAGAATCGGTTCGTCGATCGTTCCTTCGTAGTACGGCCAGTAGAAGAACGGAAATCCCTCTGCATTCAGCGTGATGTTCTTGGCATCGATGTAGTTTTCCGTCACCATCGAGGGCATCAGCGCCTCCGCAGTGATGAAGTCCGTCTCCATCTCGTAGCCGGTGGTCGGCACGCGCCCCACGCCGCTCGCATCTTCCGCCGTCGCCATCCCGCGCACGCCCATCGTCTGCCCCGGCGCGGTCGCGCCGCTTGGGGCCGGTCCGGTTCCCTGGCCGCTGCTCGTCCACGACTGGATGGTGGGGAGCAGGCCCTCGGGCTTGTTTGCAACCTGCCGCCTCGTCAGCGTGACCTGTGTGGTCCCGATCGAGAAATCCGGATTGAAGAACGCGCTCGTCGCAAGCCTGGCCCGCTTGGCCTCGAATTCGTTGCTCGATTTCTGCCGGATCGTGTCCGCCCGCACATACAAAGGCAGCCTGCGTTGCTGGTCGTAGGTCCAGAACACGCCATCGAGCACGATCGCCTTGTTCCGGCGCACGTCATAGAACATCTTCGGCCCGCGCAGCGTGTACTGACCGTCCGATGCGATCACATCGCCTTCAAGATAAAACCCGCGCACGCCGCTCGCGCGCAGCCGGCCCATGTCCTTGATCTCGCTCGGATCGGTGAAGACCACGCCCCGCTGCGCCGTCAGTTGGAGTGTCCGACCGCTTCGAGTGTCCGCGTACTGGATAACCAATCCGTTCGAGATCAGAAGCGAATTCTCTTCCGTGCCCGAGATCAGCGTTACATCGCCCGGCGCGATCGTGAAGATGCCGTCCTTCGCAAAGATCGGCCCCGTGAACGCCACGTTCTGCAGCGTCGACGCATCCAGGTCGTCCGCCGCCCGCGACGCCAACTGATTCGCGGTGGGGGGCAAGTACGACCGCGATTCCGCAGGGATCGGCGCCGAAAGCCGTTTGCGACTGTCAATGTCCGGCTGCGCAACCGCAACCGTTTCCGCGCCTTCCTGCTGACGCAAGATATTGGCGAGCGCCTGCTCCGCCTCCCGCACCAACGGGTCGTTCGATTCACCCCGTATCAACAGGTCGTACCGGAGGTCGATCCCGTTGTCCGGTTCGATCACCGCCCGCACCGGCAGCCGGTTCGCCTGCACGCTCACCGAAATCTCCGCCATCGGCGACGAAACCCGGTCGAAATAGATGTAGATCTGATACACCCCGGCGCTGTCGTCGGGCGCGAACGGGATCGGCACATCGTCCGCTTCCTGCGCATCGCTCACATCCGAGAGCTTCTCAATAAACACCACCGCCCGCGCCGCCGAAAAGTGGTAAACCCCCAGCGTCACCTTCACGTCGCCCGCGAGAAGCATCTGCTGAATCGTCGTGCCCGTCGCCGGCGATTCACGCGACCATGTCGTCACCCGAGCCGCGCCGAACGAGACCGGCCCACGCACCGCGCGCATCGCAAACCGGATCCCGCCGAAATCCCGCCCCGAAAACTCTTCCACGCCCGGCGCGCTGCTCCGCCCGACCAACCCGTCCAGGGGCGATTCCGCGCCGTTCGCGAGCCCAGTTCCCCAGCCGCATCCAAGCGCAAGCCCCGCGCAGCACGCAACCGCCCGCGTGCTCGGCCCCGCCCGCAGAAAAAGTGCCGATCCCTGGCGTCCGGTTGTACGTTTCATCGCCGACGATGATACCGACTCTCGCGGCCCCGCCCGGGCACCATCCGCCGCTATTTCCCGGCCAGCAACTCGTCCACCTTCTTCACCAGCGACGGATCATCGGGTTTGACCTTCGAATCAAACTTCGCCACCACGTTGCCTTCCCGATCCACAAGGAACTTGGTGAAATTCCAGCCAGGCACGCCCTCGCCGCCCAGCGGCTTGGGCTGAGATGAAATTTTCTTGAACAGCGGGTGCTGCTCGCTCCCCCGAACCGAGATCTTCGCGAACATCGGAAACGTCACGTTGTACTTGGTGGAGCAGAACGCCTTGATGTCGCTGTTCGTGCCCGGCTCCTGCTCGCCAAAGTCGTTGGCAGGGAATCCGAGAATCACAAACCCCTTCCCCGCCTTCTCTTTGTACAGCTTCTCCAGCCCCGCATACTGGGGTGTGTACCCGCACTTGCTCGCGACATTCACGATCATCACCACCTGACCCTTGTACTGGGCGAGGTCCACATCCTTGCCATCGATGTCCTGCATGGTGAAGCCCAGGACATACGGATCAGCCGGCACTGCTGTCTTGGTGCCCGGCCTCGGCTCCTCGCTCGTCTTGGGCTTGTCCTGCTCGGGCGCCGACGGTGCGACAGGGGCGGGGGCGCCCGATGCGGGCGGTGCCGCAGGCTGCGTGCCCGGATTCGCAGGCTCCGCAGAAACGCTCCCGGCAACAGCAATCAAAACCGCGGCAGCAATCGACACCATGTTTCACCTCCGTTTGCCCTCGCGCCGCCAGCACGCGAAGTCTTCTATCGTACAGCCGTCATTCCGCCTCGGGTTCACATCCGGCCAGCCATGCACCTTCTGACCCGCTCAGTTCGATTCGCGATCAACGAAGGCGTTTCAGCGCCCGGACGAAATGGTTACGCCGGCAACCCACCCGTTTCCGGGTTCGGCCGCTGGCTGGAGCTTGTAGTCACCTGCCGCGGCACAGTGGATCAGGCGACCGGCTACCTCATCGACATCAAAGCCGTTGATTCCCACGTTCGGAACGATGCCGTCCCGCTTTTCCAGCAGGCGGTCGCTTCCGGTGAAGACCCGACCCTCACGCTCCGAGCGGTCGCCCAGATTCTCGCTACCAAGCTGCCGGTTACTCCGCAAAGCGTGCGTTTGCGCCTCACCCCGTACCATGACATCGAAATGGCCCCGAGCGACCCTTCCTATGCCCTGATCCGCCAGCGCTTCGATTTTTCGGCGGCACACCGCCTCCATTCGCCGGCTCTGTCGGACGCGGAGAATCTGAAGCTCTATGGCAAGTGCAACAACCCGCGTGGTCACGGCCATAACTACATCGTCCAGCCGGTGGTCAAAGTGAGGCTCGATTCCCACCCCGCATTCTCTCTGGTTGATCTCGAGGCCATCACCGATCAGGCCGTCATTCAGGCCTTCGATCACAAGCACCTGAACGAAGACACGCCCGAATTCAATGTTGAGAAAGGCGGCGTGCTGCCCTCGGTCGAAAACATTGCCCGCATCTGCTTCGGTCGACTCGGCCCCGCGATCGCGGCTCACCCCTCCAGGCCCACGCTCGAAAGCGTGACGGTCTGGGAGACCGATCGCACCAGCGCAACCTATCCGGGCTGATCACGCCCACCGCAAAAACAAACACCGGCCCTCACGGGCCGGTGCTCGATGGATTCGACTCAGGCGATTCAGCGCGCGCCCGCAAGCGCCGGCGACTTGGTTTCAACCGACGTTCCCGGCTTCATGCCGAGAAACGCGATCACGCTGCTCGCCACGTGCTGCAGTTGTTCCTTGGTGAGTTCGGGGTAGATCGGCAGCGCGAGCGTTTCATTCGCGGCGCCTTCCGATTCTGGCAGGCTCCCGGCCTTATAGCCGAGATCAAGGAAGCACTCCTGCATGTGCAGCGGCACGGGGTAATAG
The DNA here is from genome assembly GCA_016793015.1 of Phycisphaerales bacterium. Classification (GTDB taxonomy): domain Bacteria; phylum Planctomycetota; class Phycisphaerae; order Phycisphaerales; family UBA1924; genus JAFEBO01. The sequence continues at coordinate 2,412 of JAEUJD010000119.1, read as the reverse complement.
ATCTCCGCGCCGATGTTCTGATTCTTCAGGTGCTCACGGAGCGCATCGCGCTTGCCGCCGCTCACGCGGATCACATACTGGTTGTAGATGTGCCGCGCCGGCGCCGCCGGACGGAACGGGATGCGGAGGGGTGACGTGTCGCTGGACCACGGAGTCCCCGAGATCTTCGCGCCCGCCGCCTGGAATGCCGCGTTGTAGAAGTCGGCGTTGCGCTGGCGACCCGCGTGCCACGCTTCGAGGTGGCGAAGCTTGACACGCAGGAGTGCCGCCTGCAGCGTGTCGAGCCGCGAGTTGATGCCCACCAGCTGGTGGTAGTACTTCGGCTTCATGCCGTGCATGCGCAGCATGCAGAGCTTGTCGAAAATCGCCGCGTCGTTCGTCGTGATGATCCCCGCGTCGCCGAAGGCACCCAGGTTCTTGCTCGGGAAGAAGCTGAATGTTCCGATGACCCCGCGCCCACCGACGTCGATTCCCTGGCTGTCGCGCGTGCCGATCGCCTGCGCACAGTCTTCAACAACCGGCACGCCAAACGCGCGCCCAATCTCCAATATCGCGTCCATGTCCACGGCCTGCCCGAAGAGATGCACCGGCACGATCGCCTTCAGTTTCCTGCACTGCTTGGCCACTTCCCGCGTGTGCGTCGGGCACATGTTGTACGTCTTGGGATCGATGTCCACGAACACCGGGGTCGCGCCCAGCCGCGCGATCGACCCGGCCGTTGCAAAGAACGTGTAGCTCGGACAGACGACTTCGTCGCCCGGCCCGACTCCGAGCGCCTGCAACGCGAGCAGAATCGCATCCGATCCGTTCGCGCAGCCCGCGGCATGCTTGGTTTTGCAGTACTCCGCGATCTCCTTCTCAAGAAGAGCACAGTCCGGCCCCATGATGTACGCAGCGCTCTCCAGCACCGACTTCACCACCGGCTCGATCTCCGCACGCAGCGTCGCATACTGAGCCTTCAGGTCAAGCAGAGGCACCGTCACCGACGAAGCGGCCTGCGGGGTGAGGGAAGGGCTGGGGGTGGTCATCAACGACTCCTTTGTTGCTCGCGAAATCAGAAAATGGAGACCCGGAAACTCCGAAGCTGGACATTCTCTTGCGATGGGTTCCTTCCCGCCGCATTCGTTCGCCCAACTCGCTTCAGCCTTTGGTCCGACGTCCGAACACTCGCAATCCAAATCTCCACAGCACCGCCACGGATGGCAGTTCAAACGTCGCCGATCATAGCGCGAAAATCGTTTGAAGTGCGCGTTCGTTCGTTCTTTGGAAGGGTCTGTCGGAGCGCCGATCCCGCCGTTTCAGGCGTTCACCTGAACGTCGGCATGCACCGCCGCAGCCGGCACCTTCGCCCGCTCGCGCAGCGTCTCGCGATACACCTCAAGGTGTTTCTCGTACATCCGCTTTGCGCACAAATCCTTCCGCCTCGATGCCGCAGCGCGCTCCGGCGCAAGCCGGGCCGTCTCCGCCTCATCAAACCGCAGCATCGCCAGCGCCAGTTCCATCACGTTCATCGGGTCGTTCAGCACCACCCCATCGCGGGGCAGCGTCATCAGCTCGGTGGCACCGTTGTAGCTCGTCGTAATCACCGGCAGCCCGCACGCCAGCGCCTCCATCACAACAAGCGGACACGGGTCGTACAGCGTGGGCAGCACAAACACATCCGACGCGTGGTAGTAGGGGACCGGATCTTCCTGATCTCCCATAAAGACCACATCGCCCGCCACACCCATCTGCCGCGCGATCCGCTCGTATTTCGGGATGTCTCCACCCCCAATGACGATCAGCCCGGCATCACGCCCGCGCCCCCGAAGGTGGGCCATCGCCGACAGGATCCGGTCCACACCCTTCAGCTTGAAATCGTGCGCCACCGTCAGATAAATCGTGCGGCTCTGCCACTTCAGTTCCGAGCGGATCTGATCGCGGTTGACCCCGGATTCATCCGGCTTGAACCGCTCCAGATCCACCCCGTTATGGATCACAATCACCCGCGACGGATCGATCGGATACGTCGAAAGAAGCTGCCTTCGCACCATCTCCGAAACCGCGACGATCGAGCTCGCCGCCTTCTTTGCGTACTGCAGCCGCTCCATCCTCCGGAATTCCCGATATCGGGGAAGCACAGCAAACCCGATCGGGCGTGCCCAACGCAGCAACCCGTGCGCGAGCCGGCTCCGCTGTTGATACACGTAGCGCCGAATCCCATGGTGCGGCATCATCACATCCGCGTGCCACCCATCGCCCATGTCGTGGACGATGTCAAATTTCTCCATCCGGAGCATCTTGTCCACCGCCGCCGCAAACCGCAGCCGCCTGCCGCCCGCGATCGATCCGATCTCGACAAGATGCGTCCTCGCGCCGGCCGGCGCACCCTTGATCGCCCTCGCATAAATGTGGATGTGATGCCCATCCTGA
>JAEUJD010000054.1 GCA_016793015.1 Phycisphaerales bacterium | reverse complement strand
ACTACTCCGATCCGTGGCCCAAAGCCAAGCACCACAAGAACCGCGTCGTGCAGGACAAGTTTCTTGAGCAGGCCCGGCGCGTGCTCATACCCGGGGGCGAACTCCGCATCGTGACCGACCACGATGACTACTGGCAGTGGATGGAAACCTTCTTCGCTCGGTGGTCCAAACTGGAGACCGCGCCGGGTGGGGAAGTTTTCACCCGCGAAACCTTTGTGCCACCCGACTGGGTCGGTGACGGGCAGGTTGTGGCGACCAACTACGAGAAAAAGATGTGCGGCGACATCAAGCAGCCCCACTCCGCGGTACTCCGAAAGCCCTCGAACTGACTTCGGCTCGTGCATGTGTGCGAAGCGGCCTGACAAACAGGCATTTGTCGCACGATTGATTTGTTGAATAATTGACGTATTATTCAATATGGCTATCCGTCCGGCTTCTCGCCCTTTCCAGATCACCAAACCCGCGGCAACCCGCGCGCTCGCATCCGCCACTCGCCAGGAGATCGTCGACGTCCTCTCGAGCGCCGGTCCTTGCACCGTGTCCAAGCTTGCCGACCTGCTCGGACGCAGGCCCGACGCCCTCTACTTCCATCTTCGCTCGCTTGAGCGCGTCGGTCTTGTGCGTCAGAATGCCGAACCGGGGGCGCAATCTGGCGCCGGCGTGGTGTACGAATTGCCGGGCTCCGCCGTGCGACTCGATTACAACGCCGCCCCGCGTTCAGATCTGGCACGAGTCGTACGACACGCGCTCAAACTTTCGATTCGCGAGTTCGAGCGAGAGTGTCTCGCCGACCGCCCGATCGGCGCGGGAGCAGGGCGCGTGCTCTGGGGCGGTCGCGTTATGGGTTGGGTCAACGACAAAGAGCTTGCACAGATCAACTCGCTGATCGAATCGCTGCATGCCATCCTGCGAAAGGGGCGTCCGGGATCGGATCGTCGTGCCTTTTCGCTCGGGTTCCTGCTCGCCCCGTCCGGCTTTGGTGAACGCTCGCGTGTTTCGAAGAAGTCCCGCCAGAACGCTCAGAAAAAGGGGTAACTCATGAAGAACGCATCCTCGAGCCGTTTCGCATTCGCTCTCGTCGCGTCGTGCGGCCTCGCACTGACAACCGTCGCCAGCCATGGAGCGGCCGATGAACCGCCCCCCGCCGCCAGGGACACCGACGGTGTTCCAGTGCAGGGCGAAGTCACCTTCGACGCGAACGCCTCTCCGTCGCTTCAGGTCAAACGCATCAAGTCCGGCCACATTCTCGTTCGCCCCACCATCAACGGACACGACGCGGGATGGTTCATCTTTGATACCGGCGCGGGAATCTGCTGCATCTCGACGCCCCAGGTCGCAGGACTCGACCTGCAGCCAAACGGCTCGATCCAGGCGATCGGCGTCGGAGGATCGAAGCAGTCCACGTTGTACAACGCAAAGCAGATGCAACTTGGCGCGATGAACTTCAAGGACCACCCGCTCATGGAAGTTGACCTCGCGTTTCTCGAGCCCTTGGTCGGCGAGAAGATCTGCGGCATCGTCGGTTACGGCGTGATCTCGAAGAGCGTCGCCGAGATCGATCTTGCAACCCCCAGCATCTCGCTCTTTGACTCAGGCTCGTATTCCCTCACGAGCGGACAGTGGACCGCGCTCGATATCAAGGATCGCATCCCGGCCGTTTCGGGCGCTTTCGAGGGCCGCCCCGGCGTTTTCCGCCTCGATCTTGGCGCGTCCGGCTCGGTCACCTTCCATCAGCCCTCGGTCGTCAAGTACGACATGCTCAAAGACCGTGAAGTCGGCGATTGCAAGATGGGAGGCATGGGCGGTTTCGTCGCTGGCAAGCGGGGCAAGATCTCCAGCCTCGAACTCGGCGGCGTCACTTTCCAGAATGTCCCAGCGGAATTCGCGCTCGAGGCCAAGGGCACCTTCGCCGAAGCCGACAAGGATGCCAACATCGGTACCGACATCCTCAAACGGTTTGTCATCATTACCGATTATCCGAATCAGCGGATCGGCCTGATTCCCAAGCCGGACATCAAAGCCTCTTCCGCCGATTCAGCCACCACTTCGACCTCTGCCCAACCTTCCTCAAGGTAGCCCACGCCTCGTACCCTTGTCCGTGAAAACGGACAGCGCGGCAACTCAATCCAAACTCGCCGTAGTCCTGCTCTCGGGCGGACTCGACAGCGCCACCGCGCTCGCCGCGGCACGGCGCGACGGCTTTCGCTCCATCACGCTCGCCATCGACTACGGGCAGCGCCACCGTGTCGAACTCGCCGCGGCTGAGCTCGTTTCCAAGCAACTCGGCGCGGCCGAACATCGACTGGTCAAGCTTGATCTCCGCACCATCGGCGGCAGCGCCCTCACCTCCGACATCGCAGTCCCCAAAGGTCGCAGCGAAAAGGACATTGGCGAAGGTGTGCCCATCACGTATGTCCCCGCACGAAACCTGATCTTCCTATCGATCGCGACGGGCCTTGCCGAAGTCACCGGCGCTCGAGACATCTTCGTCGGGGTGAACGCCATCGACTATTCCGGGTATCCCGATTGCCGCCCGCAGTTCATTGAGTCCTTCGCCCGAACCGCGAATCTCGGAACACAGGTCGGAACCGATGCGAACGCCGGTAAAGGCAGCGGATTCAGCATCCGTACGCCGCTCTCAGCGCTCGGCAAGGCCGACATCATCCGCCTGGGCGTACAACTCGGCGTCGATTACTCCCTCACCACCAGTTGCTACGACCCGCGCTCCGATTCCTCACTTGTGCCGATCGCCTGCGGTTCGTGCGATTCCTGTCAACTCCGCCGCCGGGGCTTTGCAGAAGCCCAAGTGCCCGATCCAACCCGCTATTCCTGATGTCCATCCCCCCACCCATGTCTTCTTCGACTTCGGCACCCATTTCCGAAACCTTCACCAGCGTTCAAGGTGAGGGCAAACTCGCGGGCGTGCCCTCGTGGTTCGTGCGCTTCAGCGGATGCAATCTGCGCTGCTCGTGGTGTGATACGCCGTACGCCAGTTGGAATGCCGAGCCGAAGCAACGCGGACTGCAAGACCTCATCGCCGAAGCCGCTCGCGTCAAAGCCGCGAATGTCTCGCACGCCGTCATCACCGGGGGCGAGCCGATGATGTTTACGCAGGCCGAAGAACTCGCGGCCGCGCTCCGCAACCTCGGCATGCACATCACGATCGAAACCGCCGGAACGATCTACCGCGACATCGCCTGCGACCTGATGAGTATCTCGCCCAAACTCAGCAACTCCACGCCGCAGCCAAACGACCCACGCGATAAAGACGCCGTCTGGCAAGTGCGTCACGAAGCCCGCCGCATCAACCTCGATTCCCTCCAGAAACTGATCGATTCCTATCCCGCCCGCCAATTGAAATTTGTCGTCAGCGAATCCCAACAACTCGGCGAGATCGAGACCCTGCTCGCCAGTCTTCGAGGCTGGCAACAGGACGACGTGCTTCTCATGCCCGAAGGCATCACTGTGGATGCGCTGGCCAAGCGTCATTGGATCGTCGAGGAATGCGTCAAGCGAGGATGGCGGTATTGCCCGCGCCTCCATATCGAACTTTTCGGAAACACGCGGGGCACCTAGCCGAGTCCGCTTCCCAGGCTTCCGGAGCGCATCGGACACATGCAAATGTCGGCAGCTTTCCGAAAAACCGCCTCTTCGAGGGTTTGACGGAAACGCACGCCCGGCGCATCCTCATGTAGAGCGGACCTCCGCCACGCGCTGTCGCCGCGCGAAGGAACGGGCAACCGCAACCTCTGAACCAATCCGGCGTCCGGCGCGCTCAAAAACCGAACGAACTTCACCGCACCCAGCGAGCGAACAATCACATATGAACCCGCTTCCGATCTTCTCCTCGCGTCCTTTCTTCTCGTTCCTTCAATCAGCGACTGCCGCGGCAGTCGTCTTCCTCATGCCGATTGGCGCGCTGGCCGCGGAACCCTCCAAGCCGACTGCCGTGGATGATCTCCAGTCCGCCCGCGCGCTCTCGCGCGCTTTTCAACGCGTCGCCAAACAGGTCGAGCCCGCCGTCGTTCACATCACCGCGAGCCGCCGCGTGCCGGAAGTGCAGGCGATGGGCCCGTTCACCCGTCCGACCGGAAGAACCGTCCTGCAGAATGTCGGCTTCGGCTCGGGCGTCATCGTCGATCCGAGCGGCATCATCCTCACCAACAACCACGTCGTCGAAGTCGGCGAATCGCATAAGGCGAAGCTGATCGACGGACGCGAGTTCGATGCGGTCATCGTGGGTCGCGATCCTTTTACCGATCTCGCAGTCGCACGCATCACCGGAGCACCCGCCGGCGAGATCTTTCCGAGCGCATCCATGGGAGATTCCGATGCCGTCGAAGTCGGCGATTGGGTGATCGCCATCGGTTCTCCCTTTGGCTTTGCGAACACCGTGACAACCGGGATCGTCTCGGCCAAGAGCCGCTCGGGCGTCGCGCTCCCCGGTGCGAGCAGCGACATGTACCAGGATTTCATCCAGACCGATGCCGCGATCAATCCCGGCAATTCCGGCGGCCCGCTCCTTGATCTCGAGGGTCGAATCGTTGGAATCAATTCCGCAATCGCAACCCGCGCCGGTGGCAGCGAAGGAATCGGCTTTGCCATTCCCGCTCAGATCGCGAGAGCTGTGATGGATTCGATCCTGAAATCGGGACGCGTCGTCCGCGGCTGGGCCGGACTCGATTTCGAAGAACTGACCTCCGCCCGCCTCAAACAGCTCGGCGTGAAGGCCGAGAGCGGCGTGCTTGTCAGCGCCGTCTACGAGAACAACCCCGCTGCCGCCGCGGGCATTCAAAAGGGCGACATCATCACACGCTACAACGGCCGACCAATGGCCCGCTTCTCAACCCTTCGCGCCGCAATCGCCGTGACTCCCCCCGGCACGCAGGCGACCTTCGAGCTTCTCCGCGACGGCAAACCCAAAACTATCAATGTCGAGATCGCCGATTGGACCGCTTCCGAGGCCGTCCGCCTCGGCGGCGCTTATTCCGATCGCTTCGGCGGCATCATCCGCACGATGGATGCCGATGCCCGCCGCGAGTTTGGGCGCGGCTTCAACAACATCCGCGGCGTCGTCATTCGGCGTCTCGATCCCGTTGGCCCCGCCGCCGCAGCGCAGTTTGAGGACGGCGACATCATCGTTGCAATCAACGATCAGCCCGTCCGCACGACCGAAGAATTCAAGGCGATTCTCGATCAGGCGGATCTGAAGGAAGGTGTCCGCATGAGCGTCATCCGCAATCGCATGCGCGGCGCGATCGACTTCAAGGTGGAGTGACGGCTGTGACCGGCCCGACTCCCTTGATCGCGGGAAGCGTGAAAAGAACCCCATTGCCGAAATAAAGCACGCTGGTAATCACGATTGCCGCGAGGATGTCCACCACAAGTCCCGCGCGCACAAACCGCCCCATCGCGACCCGACCCGTCGCATACGCCAGTGCATTCGGCGGCGTCCCGATCGGCAGCGCAAACCCGCTGCTCGCCGCGAGCGAAACCGCCGTCGCCAGCAGAAACGGATGCATCCCGATCGCCGGTGCCACGGCGATCGCAATCGGAATGAACGTCGTCGCCACCGCCGTGTTGCTCGCCACCTCCGTGACGATGATCAGCACCAGCGTCACGAGCGAGAGCACGATCAGCGGATGCACCGCGCCGATCGTTGAAAGATGATGACCGATCGCCTCGTTCACGCCGTGCGCCCGCAGCGCCTCCGCCAGCGAAACTCCGCCCCCGAAGAGCAGCAGGATTCCCCACGGAATCTTGCCCCCGGTTTTCCAATCGAGCGCAAACTCGTGCCGCCGGAAGCTCACGGGAATGATGAAGAGCAGCACCGCCGCGGCAACCGCGATTCCCGCCTCGCTCAGAACCTTCACCGGTTTGCCGGTTCCGCCCGCGAGCGAACGGATCCACCCGTTGATCGGCTCCTGCAGAATCCACGCGAACATCGCCAGCAGAAACACGCCCAGCACGACGCGCTCGCCCACCGACATCGGCCCGAGGCTCCGCCGCTCTTCTGCCGCGAGCTTGCCCAGCCCCGCGATCGGCCGGAGTTTGGGCGGGAACATCCAGACCAGCGTGAGCCAGAGCAGCGGAAGCAGCACGAGCATCACCGGAATACCGATGCGGGCGTATTCAACAAACGAAAGCGTCTGATCGAACTTCGCTTCGAGCTGGCTTGTCAGCACAAGGTTTGGAGATGAACCAAACAGCGTGCCGACGCCGCCGATGCTCGATGCGTACGCGACCGCGAGCACAAGGCAGGTTCCAAAGTTCCGCACACTCTTCGCCTCGTCCTCACCGGTGTGGCGTGTGACGAACTGGAACAGGCTGAGCGCAATCGGCAGCATCATCACCGCTGTCGAAGTGTTGTTCACCCACATGCTGATGATGCCCGAGGCAAAGACGATGCCCCCGACGATCATCACCGGGTTGCCCCCGACGTGCGACAGCACCGTCAGCGCAAATCTCCGAGGAAGCCCCCACTTCTCCATCGCCGCGCCGATCAGCATCCCGCCCATGAAGAAGAACACCACCGGGTCCGCGTACGGCGCGCACGCTTCCTTCATCCCCGCGATCCCCAGCAGCGGAAAGAGCGCCATCGGCAGCAAGCTCGTCGCCTCGATCGGGATCGCCTCGCTGATCCACCAGATCGCCATCAGCACGCCAACCGCCACCGTCGCCCGCCCCCCGTAGCTCAGCGAAGACTGCCCCAGCCACCAGAAAACGAGGATCGCGGCGACCGGCCCCAGCACGAGCGCGCCCCAGCGAATCCATCGAGGCGAATCGGGCGTTTCTTCCGTCGGATCAATCATGTCGAGAAGATACCAGTAGTCAGCGGGCAGCCATCGGCCGCCATTGACCGCCAATGACTGTCAGTTCCCGGTAGTCACATTCTCCGTCACCGCGGCAGATTGACCGCTTTCGGCCGATCTCCTCCCCAACATCGAGACCGCCACCGCCGCGAAAATCAGCCCGAACGCCACCACGTCGTTCATACGCATCTTCTCTTTCGCGACATAGATCGTGAAAACGGTGAAGACCAGCAGCGTGATCGCCTCCTGCAGAATCTTCAACTGCGGCAGCGTGAAGATCCCGCCGTGATCCACGTGCCCCATCCGGTTCGCCGGCACCTGCAGAATGTACTCCGGCAGCGCAATCAACCACGAAATCCCGATCGCAAGCAGCAACGGCCACGTCTTCTGCTTCACGTGGTAGTACCACGCAAACGTCATGAACGTGTTCGACCCGACCAGCAGCAGCACTGTCCAAACCCAGCGGGGGATCTCCATGCCGCAGAGTAGAGAGGAAGGAGAGGCATGGGGAAGTGAGGAGGTGAGTCGTTGAAAGAGTGAAGAGGTGATAAAAACTCGGGCAACTCGCACCGCCGCCAATTCACCCCCCACCTCCCCACCTCTTATCGCCCCCGGAATAAACGGACTCTCCGCTCTCAAAAAACATCACAAGCAACTGGCAACTTCCAACCCCGTTTCTGACCTTTCACTCGTCCGCTCGAAGGCGCGACAAGAGAGCAAGCGGCCCCGTGGCCGAGGAGGGTTTGCGATGTCCCGAACCAATCGATTCAGTATGCCGGCCGGTTTGCTGGCCCTCGCGGGCCTGGCGGTCGCCGGCGCGTTGCTGACGCCTTCGAAGGCGCCGGCCCGTGCGGCAGATGATCCGTATGCCGCACTTCCAAGCTCGCTCACGCTGTACGGCGTCTGCCGCGACTTCAAGTGGGCCAGCGAAACCGGCGGACACAAGGACTTTGAGTTCGTCCCGTCCGGTGGTTACGGCCACTACGTCAACATGATCAAGGACGATCTCGACGCCGACGGCAAGCCCGCTTTCAAGAGCCAGGGCAACCTGGTCAGCAAGGAAGCAGTCGACGCTAGCGGCCGCAACGTTATCTCGACCACCAAGTCGTATCTCGCTGCCAAGACCGGCGACAAAGCCGGCACGAACTCAACCAGCAACGGCGGCGCGCTCACGACCGAAGCCGCATTCAAGCAGTGGTTCCGCGACGTGCCCGGTACCAACCTGAGCAAGACGGTGCCCATCGTGCTCGTCCGCCAGCCCAACTCCAACATCTACTCGTTCAGCGACAAGACCGACGCCGGCTACACGGCCAAGGGCGGCTTCTTCCCGATCAACGGCGAGCTCTTCGGTAACTCGCCCGGCCAGAGCAAGAACTTCGGCTTCACCTTCGAGCTCGATACCGAGTTCACCTACAAGAAGGGAACCGGCCAGACCTTCACGTTCACCGGTGACGACGACGTCTGGGTGTTCGTGAACAGCAAGCTCGTGGTCGACCTCGGCGGCGTCCACAGCGCCATCAGCCAGACCATCGAACTCGACCGCATCGTCGGACTCGAGGACGGCAAGAAGTACCCGCTCAAGCTCTGCTTTGCGGAACGCCACACAACGGCCTCGAACTGCCGCATCGATACGACCATCGGCCTCATGGCAGTCGATCCGCCCCCGGTCTCCGGCCTCTTCGACTAAGCGACACCTCCGGTGCCTCCGGCGGAGTCGGAGGACCGTCCTCGATTCACCACCGCACACCTCCGTGTGCCCACGCGCCGCGACGCGGGCTTCAGGATCGTCCTGAGGCCCGTGTCGGCTTTTTTGAATGAATCGGCCGCGAAGGAACTCAATCCTCCGCGGCCGGAATCTGCGGATGGCAGGCCGCCAGCAGCTCTCAACTGCCGCAGAGAATCAGCAGTCGACACCCCGCTGAGTGAGCCCGTGAGTGAGCCCGATTGATTCAAGGGCAGAGCAGTTCGTTGTACGCGACCAGGAATATTTGAAAATCGAGGTCTTCCACGACGCCGTCAAAGTTGAAGTCCGCCGGGCAGCCGGGGTACATGTCCAGCGTGTTGCAGTCGAGAGTGTCGTAGGCGACGATGAAAAGCTGGAAATCCTCGTCATTGACAACGCCGTCCTTGTTGAGATCCGCGAGGCACAATGACGGCGGCGTGTAGGCGAAACGGATGATGGGAGGAGCAGCGAAGGACCCGAGCACCGCGGCGTCGGCGTTGGCGTCGTCCTTGCGCATCGTGGCCAGCGGGCTGCTGGACATGGCGGCAACGTCAAAGCCAGAGAGAGCGTTGAGGGGCGATTCGCTGCGGATGGTGACACAAAGATCGCCGCCGCGATAGAAGAAGGCCTGTGGAAAATCGATGTAGAACTCGAACTCGTCTGCGTCGTTGGTGGGCAGTATGGGGCTGTCCTTGAACGCGCCGGCAGGGAGTGTGAGCGGGCCGGTGCGGGCTTCGATGCGGTCGGCACCTTCGTTGTTCGCGGCGGTCGCGCTCATCGTGCCGGGCGTGTTGGCCGCGGTGCTGAGCGCGACATCGAAGCGCGGCAGCTCGGTGTTGGAGGCGGGGTAGGTCGCCGCAGTCTGGGTGACCCGGTTGCGGAACGACATGCCGGTGATCTTCGCGCCGGGCGGAACGTCGTTGAGAGAGGCGGCAGAGTAGATCATCTGGTTCGTGCGTTCGCCGTCGAAGATGCGACGGCCGGTGGATTCGTTGCCTTGGGTAACTCCGGAGGCAATGTAGCCAAGCTTGATCGCGGGGCCGGCACTGAACGCTCCCGCGAGAGCCGAACTGTCGGCCATGGTCACGGTTTTAACTGCGGAGGAGTTCAAATCGCCCGTGAAATTGGGGAGCGTGGCGCCGGGCAGGCCGGTGGTGCGGACGGTGAGGCAGAGCCCGCCGCCCTTGTAGATGAAGCCGCGTTGGAACTCGATCGCGGGGCCGTACGGCTGCACGCCGACGCCGCTGGGATAGGAGTTCGCCTTGACGCCCAGAGCGCCGTCGCGGACCTGGAGCTTGTCGGCGCCCTCGTTGGTGGCGAACGTCATGCTCATCGTGCTGGGCGTGCGGGCGGCAGTGCTGAGCCAAATCTCATAGTCCAAGGCGGCGAGGTCGTTGTCGGGCCAGGCTGATCCGGCGCCCGCGGCACGCCGCAGCGCGAACGAGTCGATGACGGAGCCGACCGGGATGTGCTTCAGTTCGTCTTCGTGGATGAGGACCTGATAGGTCGCGTCGGTCGCGGTGAGGATCTGCGACGTGAGCGAGTTCCCGTTTGCGAGGGCGCGGTCGTTGGGGACAATGACTGCGGCGTCGGCGTCGAAGCGGTAGATCAAGGGGGTGGTTGCGGTGTTGACGAACAGCGCCACGCCGCTGTTGGTCCAAGCGGACTGCATGAACGGCGTGGAATTCCGATCGGTGCGCAGGGCTTCGGCCTGGGCCTGCCCGCTGCTGCGGTTCAGCATGAAGAGCGGCCCGCCCCGATACTCGTAAGGTTGCTGGAACGGAACCACGAACGAGAACGGGGCGGGCGTGCCGAGGATGCCGCCGTTCACGTCCGGGAGCATGGCGAACGCGGGGATGTGGAGCGGCCCGTTGTAGACGTCCACGGAGTCGGCGCCGACGTTGTTGGCGATCTCGTTGTCCATCCCACCCACCGGACTCAGCGAGCGCGACAGCTGGAGGTACCAGTTGTTGAACTCCGTGGGAACGCTGGGCCACGGGCTGTTCGCCGGCGTCGTCACCGATTCGTCGTTGCGGAGCGCCACTCCGGTGAGGCTTGTTCCCGGACCGAAGGCATCGAGTTCACTGGCCCCGACGATGGTGGCGATTGTGCGGGCGCTGACAGCGAACGGCGTGTTCTCGCTGCCGGTGTGTCCATCGCTGGTCGCGAACTCCTCGCCTACGAAGAGCTTGTTGGCTCCGTCGCCGAGGCGAGCGGTCTCGCGGACGAACCCGATTCGAACCACGGCGCCGGCGACCAGCAGGGTGCCGCTCGCGGCGTTCTGTCCGTCGGCGAAAGCGCCCCTGATGCCAACGCCGTCTTCACCATCGACCGGCGCGCCGCCACCGGGCGTGCCGCTGTGACGGATCGTCATCACCAGACCCCCGCCGGTGTAGTAGAAGCCCTTCTGAAAGTTGATCGCGGGTCCCCAGCCTTCCGCCGCGGGAGCAGCCGCGCTCGCGGGGAAGACGCCCGCCAGCGGCCCGAAGAGACCGTCGCGGACAAGCACATCGCTGCCGGTGACGACGTTGGTGGCAAAGGTCGTGCTCATGGTGCCCGCGGTGCGATTGGCCTTACCCAGCCGGATTTCGTAGTCCGTGAAGGGCGAGACGGCCGCCGGCCACGCGTCGGTGTTGATCGAGTCGAGCCGGAAGGCGATCGAAGTGATGACCGCTCCGACGGGGATCTGTTCGAGCGTGCTTGGGTCCAAGATCATCTGGTACGTGCGCGGCGTGGTGAAGAACACCGACTGAACCAGATTGGTGCCCTCGACGCCGTCGGGTACCGAGTCGGGCGCGACGCCGGTTTCAACGGTCTGTGCCGCGGCGCCGGAGGCGAACACAAGGGAACTCAACAGTGACTTTGCGAAGTGATTCCTTCGGACCTGCATGACTGATACTCGCTTTGGTGAGAATTTGCGCCGCACGACGGATTCGCCATGACAGTCATGGGTTCGGCGTGCCGGAGAACCACGCGGAACCGCCGCCCGAATCACGCCACCCGGGTCGAAAAATTCCCGTGTTGCTTCGACCGTCCGTGGCGAGCGCCGCCTCGGGCGGTGCCGTGGGAAGGCCCGTCAGGCGGGATGAGCCCGAACGCAGTCGGTGCGTCTCGCGTTTGAGCGACGCCCTTCCCACAACGGACCAACGCCCTGGCACCCCGGGGAGCAAGCCTCGCAAGATCCGTTCGCCAGACACTCAACCCGCGTGAGCGAGGATGAGATTCTGGTGGGTGGAGGCAGCGGAGGGGTGGCGGGAGTTGTTTCGAAAGACGCATGCTTCGCTCGGGCTCGTACGGCCAGGATCTGGCAGTTCGAGTGATTTGGGCGAAATCGCTCCGTGCCGGGGGAACCCGCGAGCGACGCGCTCCGGCGGATGCACTTGGCGAAGCGGTCCGCGCGCTTCCGAGGGGTCCTCACGCCGGAAGCGCTGAGGCCGCCATCATCTGGGCCGAGATCAGTTGCAACGCCTGCTTCCATTCACGCAGCCCGTTCTCATGGATCCCGGCGCCGCCGACTTCCCGCATCGAATCCACGAGCAGATCCACAACAAGTCCATAGTGTTCGGGCCGTGCTCCATAGCCGGCGTGCCGCTGGCCGAGCGCCGCCAATGCTGCCCGATTTTCCGCGGGATTCTCAAAGTTCCGGACGACCGCGTCCAGCGATGCCGTCAGTTTCTGTGCCTGGCTCGTCGGATCGCCTCGGAACATCGCTCGCAGATGCGGAGCTGCTGCGAACAGCTTGGCGTAGAAGAGCTCCGCGAGCTCCAGCTCGTGGACTCGTACAAGCTCGTAGGTTGCGCGCAGGCGTACCACCAAGGCGGTGTCCAGTGGAACACTCGAGAGCAAGTCCCCCGCGTTTGCAACGGCCACCGGATGTCGCTTCACCGTCATGCATGAGCTCCTACGCCCCCTCCCCTCTCCTGACGCGAGAAACCGCAGCGATTCGCGCCGCTCATTCAGGGATTGGTCGGCTTCGCCTTGGCGGCAATTTCCTGCCACCGTGCCTGTTCCTTCTCGTGCCCTGCCTCTGGCTCCCGCTGATGCGCCTTGGCGTAATACGCCGCCAGCCGCTCCGCCGCGGCCCGTGTTTGCGGGTGCACCGGGCCGAAGGTGCGTTCGATGATTCCATAGCCGTCCTGCAGAGCCCGGAGAGCCTCGGCGTGCTTGCCGGCATCCATCAGAATCGCGCCGTGGAGCGACAACGTGGGCCCGGGCGAAAGCGGGTCACCGCTGCCCCGCGAGAGCTCGACAAGTTGCGTGCTGACCGCAAGGGCTTCTTCGACGCGATCGGCATTCGAGAGCGCCTCGAGCAGCAACGTCATCGCGTTCATCGTGGCCGGATGCGACGCGCCGACGACCCGCGTCTGCGTCTCGATCGCGTCCCGGATCATCTTCTCGCCCTCCGCGGTGCGCCCGCGCGCGTACACGATCGCGCCCAGCGTGGCGAGCGTGTTCATCGTGTCCACGTTCTCGCGCCCGAGCGTCGTGATTCGGCCGGCGAGGCACTCCTGCCCGATCGTCTCCGCGCCGGGCAGGTCGCCGGACTCTCGGAGCAACGACATGAGTATCGACATCGACGTGAGCGTGGACGGGTGAGCGTCGCCGTGGCGGCGTCGGTCCGCCGCCAGTGACTCGCGCAGGAGCGGCTCGGCCTCTTTGAATCGGCCCTGGTCCAGCAGCAGGTTGCCGAGGTTTCCCAGCGACCCGAGGTACTCGGGGTGGTCCGCGCCCAGCGTCCGGCGCCGGCGCTCGAGCAACTCCCGCCAACTCTCTTCAGCTTTGTCGAGGCGTCCGTTCAATGCGTGCAGAATCCCGATGTTGTTCAGCGACCGGAGCGTCGCAGGGTCGTCGTCGCCCAGAATCCGACGCTGACGGGCGAGTGTGTCGGTCCAGATGCGTTCGGCGTCCGCGAGTCGGTTCAGGCGCTGATACACGCCGCCGAGCGACGCGCCGGCCGTCAATGCATTTCGATCATCCGGCCCCATCAGCGCCCGCCGTCGTTCGTACGTCTCGCGAAGTTGAATCTCGGCTTCGCCGAACCGTCCGAGTGCGGACAACACCGAGCCGAGGGTGTACCGCGTCTGCAGCGTGTCGCTGTGATCCGGGCCAAGCTCTTTCTGCCGCACGTCGAGAGCCGCGGCAAGCAAGGGCAGTGCATCGTTCTGCAGCCCGAGCGACCGCATCGTGGTTGCGAGTTGCTGCAGCAGGCGGGCACGGAGTAACGGCTGATCTGCGAAGCGATCCCGGATCGAAGCGGCGTACCGCTGCAGAACGCTCTGATTCAGATGCTCGACCGCGATCGTGGTGAAATTCAGCTGCCCGAGTATCTCCTCCCACGGCATTTGTTGAACCGGATCGTTCAGCCCGCTCGCGCCGGGCTTCTTGGCGAGTTGGGTGCGCACCGACTCCCTCAACTGGTCACCCATGACCTTCACGTCCAGCCCGCGGAGCAGCGATTCCTGAAAATCGGTTACCACTTCCAGCTCGCGCTCCCGCTGCACAGCGGCATCTCGCGCGCGGCCCGCGGCGATAGCGAACCAGGTCGACACGATCGCCCCGATCAGCAGCGTCGCGGCGGCCACGCCAAAGGTCGCCGTCAGCGCGGGGTTTCGCCTCGCGAACTTTCGAACTCTTTCCATGGCGCCCGAGCGGCGAGCAAGCACCGGCTGGCTGTTCAAGTAGCGACGCAGGTCCGCCGCGAGTTCGCTCACGCCCGCATACCGGCGTTCGCGGTCCTTGGCGATCGCCATCGCGATGATCGCCTCGAGATCGCCCCGGGCCTCGGGAGTGATCCTCCCGGCGCTCACCACATCGCCCTCGGCAATCACCCGCACCGCCTGCGGCACCGAGCACCGCGATAGATCGTGCGGCAGTTGTCCCGTCACCAGTTCGTAGAGCAGCACCCCAAGCGAGTAAACGTCCGAACGCACATCGATGCTCGAGGGGTCGAGGCACTGCTCCGGGCTCATCGCGTTGAGTGTCCCGATGAGCTTTTTCTCGTCCGTCGCATCCGTGAGCGATTTCCCCTCCGGCCCGAATCCACGAGCAATGCCGAAGTCGATCACCTTCGCCCGCCCGTCGGGGCCGACCAGGACGTTCGCGGGCTTGATGTCGCGGTGGATGATCCCGTTCTGATGTCCGTGCAGCACTGCGTCGCAAACTGTGACGAACATCTCCAGCCGTTCACGGAGCGACAGCCCCCAATGCTTCGCATACGCGGTGATGCTGAGCGCGTCGGGAACCAGTTCCATCGCAAAGAACGGGGAAGGCGTTGCCTGTCCCAGCGGCGCGGTGCCCGCTTCATAAATCTGGGCGATCCCAGGGTGCCGCAGCTTTGCCAGTGTCTGGGTTTCGAGCCTGAAACGCACCAGCGCATCGGCCTGGCTCATGTTTCGGTGGAGCACTTTGATGGCGACCCGTCGATTCGGGTTCTCCTGCACGGCCTCGTACACCGTCGCCATGCCCCCGACTCCCAGCACCCCGATCACGAGGTAGTTGTCCACCGTCTGGGGTACGGCCGCGGCACCGGGGTCAAGAGTGGCGATCGCTGGAGACTCCAGAAAGTCGGTCGTTCGCTCCGCGACTTGCAGCAATCGGCGCACGCGCCTCAGCACATCGGCGTCCTCGCCGCAGGCCTCCCTCACCATGTCATCGCGAGCCGCACCTTCGAGCTCGAGCGCCCGAGTGAAGATCGCGTGTGCTCGCGCCATCGAATCACCGGCCACGGTCACTCCCCGCCCCGGCTTCCACGCCGCCCTCGCTCAAGCGATCGAACAGCCAGGTCTTGGCGGCAAGCCACTGCCGATCCACCGTCCGCTTGCCGATCTTCAAGAGCTCCGCGATTTCCTCCACGGTGCACCCGCCAAAATAGCGCAGCTCCACGATCCGTGCCTGCTGCTCATCCAGCGTCGCCAGTTCTTCGAGCGCTTCATGCAACGCGATGACGTCGAGGTCGCGCTCGGGAGCAGCGACGCTCTCGTCGCCGATGCCGACACGGGTCGCCGGCCCGCCCCGCTTCTCGGCGTTGCGCGCGCGGGCGTGATCGATCAGGATCCGCCGCACGATCCTCGACGCGACCGCGAAGAAGTGCACCCGGTCGTTCCAGTCCGTGTTCCGCTGGTCGATGAGCTTGACGTACGCCTCGTGTACCAGCGCCGTCGCTTGCAGCGTGTGATCGCGACGCTCCTCGTTCATCTGCGCCATCGCCAGCCGCCGAAGATCCTGATAGATCGCCGCCATCAAGGCGTCAACATCCTCCCGATCCCCGGAGGCCGCGGCACGGAGCAGAATCGTGACATTGACCGATGCTTCCGACATGAGCCTGTCCCCGCAGGTGGACCCCAAATCAGCTTGCCCGTTCTTGCCGGCCCGTTCCGAAGGCCATCATACAGCCAGTTTGAAAAATCCGAACATGTCCGCACCCTTCTTGAGCGCCGCAGCCTCTGAACCCTTGTCGCGAAGATCAGCAGCAATTCACCCCTGATCCACCTCGCCCTATCTGCTACATTCGCTCCGTGTCGGCACCGCAGCCCCCATCCGATGATCCCGTCACGCTCGATCCGCGTCCGCAAGCAAGCGGCGCGTCCCCGTCGGCCCCTTCTGGCGGATCCAATTACCTCGCAGGACCTCCGAGCACCAACCCCGTCCACCAATCCGCGCTTTCTTCTACCTCCACCGACGGCTCCCGCTTCGCCTCAGGAACCATCCTCGCCGACCGCTACCGGATCGTCTCCCGCCTCGGCAAGGGCGGCATGGGCGAGGTCTATCGCGCCGACGATCTCAAACTCGGCACCTCCGTCGCCCTCAAGTTCCTGCCCGATTCCTTCGTCCAGGACCCGCTCAAGCTCGATCGCTTCCGCTCCGAAGTCCGCCTCACCCGCGAGATCAGCCACCCCAACGTCTGCCGCGTCTACGACTTCGGCGAAATCGACAACGCCAGCGGGCATCATGTCTTCCTTTCGATGGAATACGTCGACGGCGAAGACCTCTCGATTCTGCTCAAACGCATCGGCCGCCTCCCCGAAGACAAGGCCGTTCAGATCGCCCGCCAGGTCTGCTCCGGCCTGCACGCCGCCCACGAACTCGGCGTCATCCATCGCGATCTCAAACCCGCCAACATCATGCTCGATGGGCGTGGCAACGCCCGCATTATGGATTTCGGCGTCGCGGGCCTCCTCGCCGATCTCGTCGCAAAGGGCGACGTCGCCAGCGGCACACCGGCCTACATGGCCCCCGAGCAACTCGCTCGCCAGGGCGTCAGCAAACGCTCCGACATCTATTCCCTCGGCCTGGTCCTCTACGAACTCTTCACCGGCCACCCCGCCTTCCAGTTCGAGTCGATGCAGCAGCTCCGCGCCTCGCGCGAGAGCGGCACACGCCCCCAAAACCCCAGCGACCACGTCAAAACCCTCGACCCCGTCGTCGAGACCGTCATCCTCCGCTGCCTCGAAGTCGACCCAGCCAAGCGCCCCGGCAGTGCAATCGCTGTTGCCGCAGCGCTCCCCGGAGGCGATCCCCTCGCCGCGGCGCTCGCCGCCGGTGAAACTCCGAGCCCCGAGCTTGTCGCCCTCGCCGGTTCCGAAGGCAGCATCCCCATGCGTCTCGCGTGGACGCTCGTCGCGGTCGTCGTATTCATGATCGGGCTGCTTGGCTTCATCCAGGATCGCTACGGCATCCACCGTCTCGCGCCCTTCGAGAGCCCCACCGACGCCATGGCCGTCCGCGCTCGAGAAATGCTCCGCAAACTCGATCCGTCCGCACCCACCGTCTTCGAAGCGTTCGGCTACAGCCCCGACCGCGCCGCGATCACCAAGTTCAATCTCGCCGGCGGCTTCGACCGCCTGAACGAACCCTTCCCGCCGAAGAT
>JAEUJD010000021.1 GCA_016793015.1 Phycisphaerales bacterium | reverse complement strand
CGCAGTTCTCCATATCGACGGGGCGATCGTGGATGGGGATTCGAAGGCCGGCTTTACGGGTGAGCGCAGCGTCGGAAGCCGCACCATCCGCAATTCGCTCGAGGACATCCTCGATGAGGATCTGGTCAAGGGGCTGATCGTGCGGATCGATTCGCCCGGCGGCAGCGCTGTGGCGAGCGAAGTCATCTGGCAGGGCCTGAAGCGAGTCGCGGCGAAGAAGCCGGTGTGGGTCAGCGTCGGCAACATGGCCGCGAGCGGCGGGTATTACATCGCGAGCGCCGGTCAACGCACCTATGTCAATCCGTCGAGCATCGTCGGGAGCATCGGCGTCGTCGGTGGCAAGATCACGATGGGCGGTCTGTACGACCACCTGAAGGTACACGTCTCCAGCCGCTCGCGCGGCCCGATGGCGGGCATGTTTGATTCCACGACACCGTGGAATGAGGCGCAGATCACGCTCGTGCGGAACAAGATGACCGAGACTTTTGATCTATTCAAGAAGCGCGTCGCCGAAGGCCGACACGGAATCGACCTGTCCAAGACAGCGGGCGGGTGGCTCTTTGCAGGGCAGAAATCGATCGACCTCAAAATGGCGGACAAGCTGGGCGGCATGCGCGATGCGCTCGACGATCTGAGCAAGCAACTCAATCTTGCGTCGTACGACGTCATCGACTATCCCGCACCGCCCTCGTTTTCCGACATGCTCGACAACGCGTTCGGATCGGTGGCAGCGCCCGCGGGCTTTGGCGCGATGGCGGAGATCCGGCGCATCGGAAGCGGGCTTGTCGGTGAGCACGCGTGGAAGCAGATTTCTCAGGCGGTCGATGGCCTGCTCCAGCTTCAGCGTGAGCCGGTCGTGCTTATGCACCCCGGCGTGCTCATCTTTCAGTAATCCAACAGGAGCCCCCTTTGCGCTACCGCACCGTCGGAAAGACCGGGATCAAGGTTTCGGAGATCGGTTTTGGTTGCTGGACGATGGGCGGACCGAATTGGTCTTCCGACAGCGGGCAGTCGATCGGCTGGGCGGATGTCAACACGGACGAGATTCTCGCCGGAATCAAGGTCGGTCTCGACGCGGGCGTGAACCACTGGGATAACGCCGACGTGTACGGCAACGGGCGAGCGGAACGCACACTGGGCGCATGCTTCCGCAAGCTCGGCGTGAAGCGGGCGGACCAGGTCATCGCGACCAAGGTGGGCCATTTTCGCGGGACCGCCCCGTGCTCGTACGAGCCTGCCAACATCCGTCATCAGTGCGAGCAGTCGCTGCGGAATCTGCAGACCGATGTGATCGACATCTACTACTTCCATCACGGCACGTTTGTCGGCCAGACGGTCGATGGAAGGGAACACGACTACCTGCACGAGGCCGCGGACACGATGCGGGCTCTCGTGAAGGAGGGCAAGGTTCGGGCCGTGGGCCAGAGCGCGTACTCCGACGAGGACTTTGAACGTGCCGTCCCGGTCGTGCGGCCGGATGTGCTTCAGAGCAAGGCCAACATGCGGTACGACCCGTTCATCCGTCCCGGGAACAAGGTTCCGGCGCTCATGGAGAAGTTCGGCTGCTCATTCGTCGGTTTCGGCCCGCTCGATCAGGGTATTTTGCTCGACAAGTTTGATCCCGAAAACCCTCCCAAATTTGTTGAGGGTGATTACCGGAACAACCGCAAGGACATGCAGGCCGATTCCCTCCGCGAATTGAAACCCAAGATGGCCCAGCTCCGGAGCCGTTTCGGCGACTCGATCGAGGCGCTCTCTTCGGCCGCGTGCCGGTTTGTTCTGGGGCACCCGAACGTGTGCAGCACAATCCCGGGATTCCGGAACGCGCGTCAGGCGATGTGCAACATCAAGGGGGCGAGCGACCCCGCGTTGTCACCGGCTGATGTCGAATTCTGCCGCGGGCTTTTCGCGTAGCGGGGTGCACGGCCCGTTCGAGAGTGCAGCGGATCGAGCGAGAATGCGGGGAACGGTTCGGGGCTCGGGTGTGCAGAGAGTTCTGTTGCACGGGGCCAAACCTCTTGGCGATTCCGGTTCTGGAGTTATGAACGCTTGCGCTTCAGACCGAGGAAGCCCGCGGCACCGAGCACCAGGAGCGAGCCCGGAGCGGGCACTTGCTCGGGCGAGTTGTTCTTGCTCGAGCTCTTCGACTCTGTGGCACCGGCGGGCATCAGGCCAAAGCCGTTGGGCTGGTAGGCGGCGACGTACGGGTTATCCCAGTTGCCGTGGTACTGCTTGGTGCCGGAGGGGCCGCCGCCGCCTTTGCCACCCGAATCCGGGATGAGGGCGAGGACGACGTTCGTGAGACCCCAGGCCGGAGCTTCCTTGGTGGAGAGTCCGCGAGCGAAGAACTCGATGCGAACATCTTCGGTGCCAGTGGTGCTGGCCTCGGCCGAGCGGTTGAAGCGGTAGGTGAGACGGTACACGGTCGCGATCTTGCCTTCGCTGGTCGTGAAGGTTTCGATCGCCTGATAACCGGCCTCGAAGTTTGAGCGACCAACGGCATCGGGGTATGCCTGGGTGGTGCCGGGGGTTGTCGCAAAGTTGGTTTCGGCGAGCGTCGGTCCATCGATCACACGCACGCCCCACACCTCGGGCATGCCGGTCGAGGTCTTGTTGCCCTGCCAGCCGCCGATGGCGAGCACATCAAACTGGATCACATAGTCGCCGTTCTTCGGGGCCTGTGCGACGGTGAGGGTGGTGGAGCCGTTGCCGATGGTGCCGAGGAAGCGACGGCCCTGGGGAGTTTCGCGCACGTCGCCGTACGACCACTCGGTCCGGAGCGTGTCCTGGATCGGCGAATCGAAATCCGAGCGGTAAATGACGCGGCAGGCATCGTCCGCCGTGCCACGCTGGAGCACGATATCGGTATCAAAGGGAGTGGTGGGAACGAATTTGCCCAGGCCCTGGGGGCCGGCGTTGAACGGTGCGCGGACCGCCATCTCGAGTTCGGCCGACATCGTCGAGCTGAGAAGGGTCAGAGCGCCGGGGAGGTGCCCGCCGTAGTTGCCCGTGTTCACCGCATCGACACGCTTCGAGAGGCGGGTTCCCACCTTCGCCCTCACGGCCGAATCGGCCATCGACGCGAACGCTTCGTTCGAAGCAACAGCCGCAACCGACAGGAGCGCAATCATCGCGCCGGCGCCGAAGCGCCTCGTTCCAAGTATGATGGGCAACATCCCTTTTTCCCCTTCCCTGGAGGACGTTCGGCTGCGCTCAAACAGATGCGCACCCCCGACCGTTCTCCGAGACTCCAACTGTCAATCTCAATATGACATGCGCCGCCCGCCGGGGCAAGGTTCCAGAAGCGCACGCCAAGCAATCAACATTCACGAGTCGCTACAAACGGAAAACGCCCTGCATTTGCAGGGCGTTTGTCACATAACTTGCCGGTTGAGGCCTTGAAAACGCTTCCAACTCTGCGTGGTTCTCACACCGTCTGAATTTCCTTCACCTTCTCTTCCACGCGCTTGTCGATCTCGTCTTCAAACTTCTTCAGCAGCTTCTGGATCTCTTCCTTCAGCGTTTCGATCTCGTCTTCCGGGAAGTTTGCCCCGGCCTGCTTGGTCAGGCCTTCTGCATGCTTATTCGCATCGCGGCGCACATTGCGGATCGCGGTTTTCTGCTCTTCGCCCATCTTCTTGACCTTGGACGAGAGCTGCACGCGCCGATCGGCCGAGAGCGCGGGCACGATCAACCGGATCTGTTTGCCTTCAACCTGCGGGTTGAACCCCAGGCCCGACGCCTCGATAGCCTGTTTGATCGCTCCGACGGATCCGACATCGAAGGGCTTGATGAGCACTTGCGATGGTTCGGGCACGCTGATCGCTGCGAGACTCTTGAGGTCGGTCATGGTGCCGTAGTAATCGGCCTTGACGAAGTCGACCATCGCCGGGGTCGCGCGCCCTGTGCGGATTCCGCGGATCTCGCTCTTGAGATACTCAAGGGCCTTGGTCATCGTTTCTTCGGTCTCGAGCAGGATGGTGTCTGGGTCGCTCATGTCGTGTTGCTCCGGATTCAATCGGATGGTAGCGGATCGGTGTTGCTAGCGGACGGTCACAAGCGTGCCCACCCGCTCGCCCCTGATCACGCGTGCGATGTTGCCGCTCTTGTTGAAGTCAAAGACCAGCAGCGGGATCTCGTGCTCCTGGCACATCGCCAGCGCCGTCATATCCATCACTTTGAGTTGTTTCGCGAGCGCATCAGCAAACGAAATCGTCTCGTAGCGCTTCGCCGTCGGATCCTTCTTGGGGTCGGCGGTGTACACCCCGTCCACCTTGGTCGCCTTCAGCAGGATGTCGCACTCGAGTTCCGTCGCCCGCAGCGCCGCGCACGTGTCGGTCGTAAAGAACGGATTGCCGGTCCCGGCCGCCAGGATCACGACGCGGCCCTTTTCCATATGACGCAACGCCCGCCCGCGGATAAACGGTTCGGCGACGGCGCGGATCTCGATCGCCGACATCACGCGACACTCGTTCCCCAGTTCCTTCAGTTTCTCTTTCAGCGCGAGCGCGTTGATGACTGTTCCGAGCATGCCCATCTGGTCCGCCGTTGCCTGGTGGATGTGTCCGGCCTCCGCCAGCTGCGCACCCCGGATGATGTTTCCACCCCCGACCACCACCGCGATCTGCGTTCCGAGCTTCGCTGCTTCTCGGATCTCCCCCGCGATCCAATGAAGCTCGTCGGCCCCGATCCCGAACCCTCCCGGCTTACAGAAGGATTCCCCGCTGAGCTTCAGGAGTACCCGCGCGTACTTCCGCCCGCCGCCCGAAGCCGGGCGCTCCCCGGTGCGTGGCTTGGTGACTTTGCGAGACACTTCCCTGGTCGGCATCGGAACTCCTTCGCGTGCGTGGCGAACAGGGCATTGAAACCAAAGCATCTTCCCGCGTCAACCTCGCCCGGCACTTCACCCCCCACAAGTCTCGTTTTTCTCCACTTTGGTGGCCCAACACGCGCGGAATTCGGCTTCTGCGGCAACCAATCGCCCCTCCAACCGAAAGAGTCTGGTGCCCCGGCCGATCCGCGAGAAGGCGATTGGGGAGGCGCGGTGCGCACCGTTCGACCGGCCTGCCCAACCTACGCCGGTCGTCCGTCATTTGGCGAAGCCATAATTCCATTCCATGGAGCAGGTCCTCGATCCAGAATCCGGCGAGCCTCCGAGCGATCTGCCGATCGCTTCCGAGCCAACCTCCCGGTGGCTGCTCCGACTCGCTCGGCGTGCGCTCCTTGTTGGGCTTGTGCTGTCGGTGCTCTTTCACATCGTCGGCCTGCTCATCTCTGCACGCGTGTTTTATGGCATGGGCGGTTCCGGCGCCGCCGGAAACGAGGAGCCACCCGGCCTCGCGTTGACGCGTGGCCCGGAACTTTCCGATTTGATGTCCGGTTCGATCGAGGTTGCATCGCCGTCGTCGGGTGACCTTGCTGCGGAGTTGAAAGAAGTCAGCCCGGAGCAGCCGCTCGATGTGCCGCGCGATCCATCGCTCTCGCAATCCGAGAATCTCGAATCATCGGGCGCGTTGTCGGGCGCGGGAAATGTCTCGGCCGGCGAGGCCATGGGCGATGGTCTGGGGCTGGGAGGCGGAGGTGGAGGAGCTTCGTTCTTCGGCGTCGAGGCCTCGGGCAGCCGGTTTGTTTTTATCGTCGATGTGTCGGGCTCGATGGGCGTGGGTGGCAAGATCGAA
This sequence comes from Phycisphaerales bacterium, assembly GCA_016793015.1. Lineage (GTDB taxonomy): Bacteria > Planctomycetota > Phycisphaerae > Phycisphaerales > UBA1924 > JAFEBO01. Next base: position 18,662 of record JAEUJD010000021.1, on the reverse strand, counting down.
GCTCTCAAGTCGCAGTTGACCCGCTCCATCCAGAATCTGATTGAGACGTCTACCTTCGCGGTATTCACCTTTTCCGACGACGCCGCCCCGCTCGGCAACGCCCGCGATTGGTCCCAGGCCATCGAAGAGCGGAAGCGCTGGGCGAGGAAGATCATCGGCAGCCTGAATCCGAACGGCGGCACCGTGCCGATCAACGCTTTCCGCGCCGCGTTTCGACTGCGTCCACGCCCCGATGCGATTTACTTCATGACCGACGGCGAGTTTGATCCCTCGGTTGCCGACGAGATCGCGCGGCTCAACTCTCCGCGCATCCCGATCCACTGCATCGCGTTCACCAGCCCGGAATCCGAAGCGCAGATGCGCCGAATCGCGACGCAGTCGAAAGGCACCTACACCTTCATCCCGGGAGCGCGACCATGAGAGACGCGCTCTGCCTTGTTGCTGCGGCTGCGATCGCACTCTCGGCCCGCGCCGAAGATTCGGTTGCGCTGCTTCGTAGCGGCGCCCGCGTTCCGATCAGCGACATCTCCGCTTCGGGCGTTTCGCTCGCGGCTGCGCGGGGCAAGCCCGGAAAGGTCGAATCGCTCTCGCACGTCAAGGACGTCACCGGCCCTCTCGCATCGAAGTTCGAGGCGAATCGACCGCTCGCGACCGATCTGTGGCGTGCGTCCGGGCGGCTGGAACGCGGGGACGAAGGCGGCGCCGAGCCGCTCTACGAAAGCCTTTGGACGCGGAGCGTCGGCGTGGACGGCCCCACGCGAGCGGAGATCGCAGCGGGCTTGGCGGCGTGCCGCGTCCGGCGCGGTGCGTACGCAACGGCGGTCGATCCGTGGCTTGAATGGCTCCGGCAGTCTGGCTCTCTTTCAACGGATCAACTCGCCGTGCAGCGCAAGCAACTGGGCATTTCAGATTCCGCCGAATACTGGATCGATGTGCTCCCGCCCGTCTGGACCGATTCCACAGCTGTGCGTTCGCTGGCATCGCACGAGGGTGCAACCCAGTCTGGCGGCACCGCTCATCCGAACGCCGAAGACTTGTTGCTGATCTACCAGATCGCAGCGCGCCGGGAGACGGGCCAGCCTTGGCAGGTCGATCCGCAGCACGCGATCAACGACCCGGCGTGGGCGAATCTCGCGGGCGAGATGGTGCTTGCGGAGGCCGACAACGCCGAGGTTCGCGCCGAGGCACGTCAGCGACTCGCGTCCCGACTGGTGCCGGATGTTGCCCTGTGGAAACAGATCTGGATCCGTCTCGCGCTCGGGCGATCGCTCATGCTCGAACCCGGCGCGGATGACCGCCGCGCCGGAATTCTCAATCTGCTCTGGATCGTCTCGCGTGAAGCGCCGCCAACGCCGTTGCTCGCAAGTGCGTTCGCCGGCGCGATCAAGGGTCTTGTGCTCATCGCGGATCTCGACGGCGCGCGCTCGCTGCTGGCGGACGCGGAGCGCCGCCTGCCGGGCGATCCGGTCCTCGATTCCCCCGTGATCGCGTCGGCGCGTCGCGCCACGGCGCGGGCCCCGACCCCTCCTTCTGTACCCTCACCCGACAAGGACAAATGATGCGATTCTCCGGAGATATCCCATTCCTTCTCGCCGATGCGGCGGCCGCCGCCGCGTCGCGAAAGTCACTCTTTGAGTACATCCACGCCGGCGGCTTCATCGGGTACATGCTCGTGCTGCTCTCGATCCTCGCGGTCGCGTTGCTGATCGCGCACCTGCTGAAAGTCCGGCTTTCGGTCATGGCGCCGACCCCGGTTGTCGCGGGCCTCGAAGAGCGGCTCCGCGCTGCGGATACAGCCGGCGCAATCGAATTCTGCCGTGAGGAAGACAACAGATGCTTCCTCGCGAACACGTTCGCATCGGCGCTTACCCGCTGCGCGCGTTCGAACTTCGGGCTGCTCGAACTGCGTGCGGCGCTCGAGGATGCAGGCTCGAAGGAGGTTGAGAAGCTCATACGCACAACCGACGGCATCGCGATCATCGCCGCGATCGGCCCGATGATGGGCCTGCTCGGTACGACGATCGGTATGATCGGCGCATTCGCAACTATCGGGCAACTCGAGGGCGCCGCCCGTTCCAACGAGCTTTCCGGTTACATGTCGCTGGCGCTTGTCACAACGGCGCAGGGGCTGCTCGTCGCAATCCCTTGCACCGTGCTTTACACCATCCTCCGCAGGCGCGTCGAACGACTGGCAACCGAAGTTGGCGAAGTTGTCGAAGACCTCGCGGCGATCCTGAACGCCCACAGTTCCGATCGTCGGCCCGCTCGCGCACCAAGCCGTGAAGTCCCGGAGCCGGTCGAGGCCGCGTAGTTCCCCTCGATCAGCCCATGGCGCTGCACCATGCGTTTCAACCGCAACAACGACATGCCCGAAACCGGCTTCGACATCACCTCGATGATCGACGTCGTTCTGCTTTTGACCATCTTCTTCATGATGTCGTCGCAGTTTTCGCAGGTCGCGCAGCGTGCGCTCGATCTTCCCCGTCAATCCGGGGACAAGAACCCGCGTCCCGACGCGACCTCCGACGCAGCGGTCGTGATCGATCTCGAGAAGGACGGGCGGATCTCGGTCGCGGGACGCGTTTATCCGCTCGAGCGTCTCGCCACGATGGTCGCGATCGACCGGCAACGGGCGGAGCGCACCGGAAACTTCCTCGACGTCATCGTCCGTGCCGACCGCTCAACCCCGGCGCCGCAGTTGCAGAAGCTTGCGGGCGCCTTGAGCGCCGAGGGCATCTCCTCGTGGCGTCTTGCAACCAGCGGCGAGTCTCGTCATTCGGGCCGGGGCACCGACGAATCCGGAGGGACGCCTCCATGAATTTTCAACGCACCAAGGTCAGGGGCATCGTCTCCATTCCCAGGCTCGCGCTCGTTGCGTTCATCGACATCGTGCTCTTCCTGCTGCTCTATCTCATGCTCGCCGGAACGCTGGCAGCACCGGAATCACGCATCTCCGCAGGACTCGAAAAGCCCGCGGCAGCGGGCGGGGCGGCACCCGACCTTCCACCGGTATCGCTCAAGGTCCTGCGCAGCGGCGACACCGTCGTCTTCCGTATCGGCCAGCGAAACGTGCCCACGGCGGACGCGGTCGTGCTGGCGTTGGCCGAATCGCCGAAACAGGGAGGAATCATCGTGCGTTCGGACGCGAACGCGCTGGTAGGGGACGTCGCCGCCGCCATGCAGGCCGCGAAGGACGCCGGCTTCGAACGCGTGAGTTATGCACCGACTCCATAAGCCCATCACCATCACGCTTGTGTCGTTGCTCGCGTTCGGTGCGATGGCCGCGCCGGTGACCGATCGCTCTCTCCAAGACGAGACCCTCGACGAGTATCTGAAGCAGCGTGGGCTGCTCACCATGCGGGTCTACGCGCTGGAAAAGAGGCTGCCCGCCGCAACCGGAGCGGAACGCTCGCGTGTGCTCTCCGATCTTGCTGCCTCCTACGAAACTCTGCTCGAGACATTACCGCCGGACAAACGGGCTTCGCTCCGCGAGCGATCCCGCGTCCTGCTGAAGGACAACCCGCGTCCGGAACTCGCGGCGTTGCGAATCAATCTGCTGAAAGCCGAGTACCTCGCTGCCGAGCAGGTTGCGGAGCGCCAGCGGCTGCGTCTCAGCAACGAATCCGACGCATCCGAAGCACTGGCCTCGCTCAAGCGTCTCGCGGTCGAGTTCGCCGAGATCGCGCAGGCCGCGGGCTCCAAGGCGCGAGCGCTCGATGCGCAAGAGCAGGCACGTGGCGACTCCGGTTTGGCAGACGAAGAAGATGGCAAGCGGCAGCTTCTAGAAGCGCGTCGAATCAAATCGCTCGCGCACTATTACGCGGGCTGGAGCAATTGCTACATCGCCCAGCTGACAAAGGATCGCGAAGCAGCTGGGGACGCATTGCTGCATTTCGGTGCGTTGTTGAACGCCACGGAACGCAAGGCTCCGACGCTCGATCGGCTGCCCAAGTCACTACTGGTGCACGAGCATGTCGCCCGCGCCGCGCTGGGCGTGGCGACCTCGCTGGCGATCCTGGGCAACGACGCGGAGGCGCTGCGATGGCTCGATGAACTCGCGACCGCTGAGGGTGTCCCCGCCAATGTGCGTTCGCAGCTACTTGCCCGGCGCATCGCGGTCCTTGGCCCGAGCTCGCGGTGGAACGAACTCGCCACCTGGGTGCAAAGAGCCCGGGCCCCCCAGGGGAAGGTAACTTCTCCGCTCGAAACCGCCGACGCGGTGCTGCTCGCCGTCACCTCGCTCGAAGGCCTCGATGGCCCGGCGCCGGGCGGGGCCGCGGCCCGCACCGAGCTCGGGCGTCTCGCACTCGCCGATCTTATCGCCGGGGGTCAAACGTCGTACGTTGTCACGCTTGCGAAGCGGTTCGGCACCGGCGCGCTCGCCTCCGATGGATTTGTCGCGCAGTATGTGCGAGCCCTGCAAGCCTTTGATTCGGCACGGGCCAGGCATCGTGCCGCCGGCCGGGAGAGCGACCCGGCTTCGAGCGTCGACATCGTTGTTGCATACCGGGAGGCTGCGGCACTCTTCGAAGCCGCCTCGTCCTCGCAGGATGCCGCCGCGTTTGAGTCCGATGCCGCAAAGGCCGCGCTCAACGCAGGAATGAGCCTCTTTTATGCCGGCGACTTTGTTCCCGCGGCGGATCAGTTTGCAAAGGTTGCCCGGCGTGCGAGGGAAGACGATGCCCGGCGCGAGGCAATGTGGTTTGAAGTCGTGGCGCTGGATCGCGCGTTTGAGTCCGGGCGGAAAGACATCGCCGATCGGCGTGACGCGTCGGCCATTTTCTACGTTTCAAGCTATCCCAAGACCGAGCAGGCCGCACGCCTCCTGATGAAGCGGGCGGGCATCGGGAAACTCTCGGACGCAGCGGTCGTGGAATCGCTGATGAGCGTTCCGGAGAGTTCGCCGCTCCGGCACGAGGCCCGCGTGCAGGCCTCCACGCTTCTGTTCAAGCTGGCGCGGGCCGCATCCGCTGCTGAACGCGACGAGGCGCTCGCAGGGTTTCTGACGGTGTCGGATCAGATCTACTCCGTCGAGCGTGATTCGGCCATTGCCGGGGAAGGGCCTCGGCGCAAGCAGCAGGCAGCGCGGGTGCTTCTCATCGCTCGTCAGCAATTGGAGGCGGCGCTCGCGCTTTCGACCCCGGATGCCCCGCGCGCAACTCGGCTGCTCGCGGAGATCCCGCACTTTGCCGAGCTTTGCGGTCTTTCGGTCGACGATCTGACCGACGAACTCGCCTTCCGGCGTGCGCAGCTTGCCGTCGCGGCGGGCAACGACAACGAGATCGATATCGCTGTTGCCTCGTTGAAGGATTCCGCTTCCGCGTTCGCGCAGGGCACACGCATGCTCGCCTTGCGCCGTGCGATCGAAGCGTCCCGCGCCACTCCGACGAGCGTGGATGCCGCTCGCAGGATCGTCGCTATCGGAGATCGCGTCGTCGCGGCTCTCGATGCGCAGAAGCAGTTTGATGCTCGCGCGAATGCTCTCCGCGACGAGGTCGCGGGCGCCGCTGCCTCGGTCTTCCGCGAAAACAACGACGCGGCACTGCGCGATCTGGCGATGCGGATCGATCGCGGCATGTACGAGCGGGGAGGTCGCTTCACCGCCAGCCTGCGCCGCCTCGCCGAGATGAGCGAGGCAACCGGCGATCCGGCGCTCGCGCTCGAATGCTGGAAGCTTCTGGTCTCCGGTTTGCGCGAAGAGCAGCCGGCCTGGTTCGAGGCCCGGTACCGTTCCATCTTGCTCATGGCAAGGTCCGATCCCGCCGCGGCACGTGATGCGTTCCGCCTGTTCGAGCTTTCGCATCCCGATTTCGGACCGGCAGTGTGGTCGCCGAAGTTTCGCGAGTTGCGGGAGCAACTGCTCATCTCCGCACCGAAAGGAGCGGGCCCATGAGCGAACGAAGTACTTCGGATCGTCGGCGCGCACCCAAGATCGATCCTGTTCCGATGTTCTTCGGTCCCACCGGTCCGGGCCCGTTCGCGCTGCTCGGGCTAGCTGCTGCGGATGTCGATCCGGCGCGCGTGTTCGAGGCGCTGCACCAGCGACTCGCGCAGCTTGCGAGGCATCCCCAATCCGCCACCCCGGCGGGCGAAGAGGTGAACCTTGCATTGCACGCCGCTGCGGCGCAACTCAGCGATCCGGCAATCCGTCGCATCCTTGTTCGCACCTGGAGTGTTGATTCTGCCGGCGAGGCTCACCAATCGGTGGAGCACGGCGGATCGGACGATTTGGCAGAGCCGATCGGCCTCGACATCGAGCGGGATCTGCATCTCGCGATCGGTCTGAGTGGCGGGTGGAACGCCCGCGCGATGGAACGCCTTGCAATGGCCTGCCGCTCGAGGGGAATCGACCTCGCGGACGCGATTCGCGCCGTGCAGTGGACAGGTCGGGCACGAAGCGGCACCGCGGGTATCCCAACACTTCCGAGGCCGGCTCAGGTGCATGCACGTGTCCCGCGTGCACGTGCGCAAGTGCCGGTGCCCGAAATCAGCCCCTCAATGCCGGAAGCGAGCGGGGCACGCAAAAGTCCGCGCGACGCACTGATCCTCATCGCGATCGGCGGCTTGGTGATTCTCTTCCTTGCAACAGCCATCATTCTGCTCACGCCATCGACTCGTCCCGCGTTGCCGTCTTCGCCTTCAACTCCGGACGGAATCGCTGCCGCGCCGTTGAAACTGACTTCACCCGAATCGTCGCGCGTACCAGCAACAGTCCTGCCCGGCGAACTCGAATCGGGCGACCCGCGTGCGATCGGCTCGGAGATCGCGGGTGCGACGCAGGATTTGGCTTCGGACGCGGGCGGAGCGCACAAGCGATTTACGCTCGCGTATCAGGCCTTCGCCAGAACATGGCCCTTAATGAGCGCGGACGAGATCTCCGCCGTCGTTTCTGCGATCGTTGACTTCAACTACGGTGCGTCGCGGCTTGATACTCAGGCAGCCTCCACGATCACCGGTCCGCTGCACGCGAGCCTTGCCGGCGGAAAGTCCGCGGTCCGTGCTGCCGCGGCATCGGCCTCCATTTCCGGCCGTCTGCTCTCGGAGCGAGAGCTCCCCAGAGTTTTCCTCGATCAGATTGAGACCGGCGCGACGATCGGCGACAACGGCCCGAGGGTGGAGTCGAGTTCGGCATTCCGCGTCGGACTGGAACGTAATCTCAACAATCTGGCCGCGGCGATTGCTTCGACCGCACCCGGAGCCCCTGATTCATGGACGGGCTTCGTAGAAGTGCGCGACGCCGCGCTCGCCGACCGACAACCAGCCCGAGACATCGCCACGCTCAATGCGATCGAACTGCTCCTGCGCAGCACGGTATTGCCCGTTCGCGAACTTGTCCGCTCCGTCGGCGTGCTCGCGACGTCGCTGAGCTGGCGACCTTCCGACGAACTACGCATGGCTCTCGCCGGGTGGCTCGAAGATGCAACCGTACCTTCGGAGCTGTTGACAGAGATCACGCGCGCCATGGTTGCGAGCAGCGCGCCCGGCGTTGATTCAACGATGATTCTGCCCGCGGGCTCAGGCCCCGAAGCACGCAGCAACCTGCGAGAGCGACTCGCTCAGGTCTGGCAAGGAAAGATCATCACCACCGAGCGTGAGGATTTCGCTGCGTGGAACAGATGGGCCGAAACCCTTCTTTATGTCGAGACCAAGTCCGATGCCGAGCGCCTCTGGGCGGCATCCCGGCTCTCCTGGGCCACGTTTGCATGCGATTCGATTCGTGCCGGGAATGGTGGGCGCGCCGCCGCGGTCCTTGCGGCGGACGCGAGCACGCCTCCCTCGCTCAAGCCCGGCTCGCCGGCGCAGCTGCCGAAGGCTTCTTCAACTTCCAAGGCAATCGAGTACGTCGGCGCAGGAAACTCCGTTCAGGGCCGTCTTGAAGTTCTCAAACAGGTGCAGGCCGCGAACGTCCGCCCGGATTCACTCCTCGCCGAGTTGCTCGTGACCGAATCCGCCCGAGGCACGCCGGCTTCCATCCGCGAACTGGCCCGGTCTGAACTGCGCAAACATGCCCCCGAAGCATCCATCGTGCTCGCAACGCTGAGGCAACTCCACTCCATTCCCGAAACCCCCGAGAACGCAGAATGGGTGTCCGAAGTTGCGGGCACGACCGGCGCTTGGAGAAAGCGCGCCAAGTGGAAAGAAGCAGCAGCGATCGCGCTCCTGGAACGCGCGATCTCGATCTTCCCTGTCTCTTCGGACGAAGCCGCGATCGACGGGGCGGCGGTCGGGCTGGCCGCTTCGTGGCTCGAACGCGCTGGCGATGATGGCCAGACACGAAGTGTCGATCCGGGCGATGCCATCTCCGCCCTCGAATCATCGCTCGCATCCGCGACACGATCGCCACGCGGTGCTCCCGCAGGGTTGAACGTCGTCGAGATTCGCCGCAGGCTCGCCGCTCGCCTGGAGATCGCGCCTGGACCGCTCGAACGGGCGGTCGCGAAGCAGGCGGCATGCGTGGAATGGACCGCGCTCAGCGTTGCACTCGAACGACCGGGCGACATCGGAGCCGTGCAGCAGTTGCTGGAGCAGTGGAACACGGCCCGACGCGCCGCGGGCTCAAGCACCGCGCAATTGCTCGAAGCCGAACGGGTGATGCTCCGCCTTCAGCTTCTTCGCGTCGGGAGGATGGTGAAAGCATCATGAACACGGCATATGGCCCGGTCATTTCACTGTTCTTGCTCTGTGCCGCGGCACCGGCGCAGCCTCGACCCGTCGACCCGGTTCTCGCCCCGTCACCCGCCCCCGAGGTTCCGATCGCGGCATCTGCGCCCGGTCCTGTGGTTTCCGGCGGCAGGCTGGCCGCGCTCGACGTCTCCGAGTCAGCGCGGCTTGCCCGGCTCAGACCTTCGGATCCCGCCTCGTATCTCGAACTCGGCGAAGAGCTGCTCGCGACGCCGGATTCTCCCGAACGTGTTGACATGACGCGTCAGTTGCTCGTTCGCGCGCTCGAATACGGCCGGACCCGCCCGGAGCATCGTCGCACCGCTGCTTCCGCCGCGATCGCGCTTGCTTCGATGAGCAAGCGCGAAGGCGATCGACTCTGGCTGCGTTCGATCGCGGCGATCCTCGAGCCGTCGAGCACCGAGTTTGCCCCGGCGCGACGCGCGATGGAGCTCGAATCGCAGGCCGCTGCGAACCGTGCCTCGCTTTTCCTCACGCAGCTTCGAGCCGGAGCGGGTATCGAGGCCCGCGAATCGCTCGCCGCCAGCGGCGTTCGTCAGGTGCTCGAGCGGCACGAGCGTGAGCTGTCCGCTCTCGGCACCATCTCGGTTCAACACCTCGAGAACGAAGCCAGGAAGTGGCCTTGTACAGATTGCAACAGCACCGGCATCATCGCTCCATCCAAAGGACAGCGCGGTGCGGCACGGCTCTGTCCGGTCTGTGGCGGCCAGCCGGGCATGAAGCTGAATGCCGCCGATCTCGCGGCGCAGCTCCGTCTGCAACGACGTTTGATGGGAACGGTATCAGAACCCTGGGGCTCGATGATCGCGACCGAAGGCGCACCACCCGCCCGCGATCCGGACCCGGCGAACGTCGCAACCGCGTTCCTGGTCGATGTGAAGTTGTCGGTCTGGCGTGATGATCAATGGTCGCTTCCGGATTCGCCGGCGCCAGTTCCCTGAGCCGGGCTGGACGCGCAGGCTCCTACAGTCGGCCCTTCTCAGGAGACCGGCCCATGTCCGACGCACCCGCTCCCGCATCCGCCCCCGCGACTGTCACCACGAAGCCCGCGATCACCTTTGAGGATTTCGCGAAGGTCGACCTCCGCGTTGCCCGCATCACCAAGGCCGAGTTCCATCCGTCAGCCGATCGCCTCTTCAAGCTCCAGCTTGATGACGGCTCGGGCACGCCACGCCAGATCTGCGCCGGTATCCGAGGCCACTACACAGCCGAAGAACTCGTCGGCCAGTCGATCATCATCGTTGCGAATCTCGCGCCGCGCGTCATCCGGGGTGAAGAGTCGCGGGGCATGCTGCTCGCGGCCAGCGATGCCCCGAAGGATGCAGCGCCCGACGTGCAGCGCCGTGTCGTCATCCTGATGCCTAGGAGCGATATCGCTCCGGGCTCGGTCGTTTCCTGACCGCGAAAGTCTCGTTGCTCGCGCCCGCTAGCGGGGGCCCGCTCCGGGTTCGGGTCTTCGGCCGCCCGGTTCTCCAGGCGGCTTCATCGGCCCATCGCCCGGCTGAGGTGTCACGCGCTTGCGTTCGAGCAGTTGCTGCACAGCTTTGTCGAGCATCTGCTCGCGGACATCCTTGGTTTCCTGAATCCTCGCTCGGGTTTCTTCGAGCCGCTTCGCGAGCCTGTCCGCTTCGTATTCACGCACCCGCACACGCGAGTCGTATCCCTTGCCCATCAACTCGCGTAGCTCCGACTTGGCCTTGATGAATTGCTCGCTTTCGGGCTGGCCTTTGTTCGAAGTCTGGTTCGCCGCCTGCGCCGCGCGAACTTCGGCTCCCTTTTCCACAATGAAGATGCTCATTCGCAGATCGTCCTTGCGCAGCTCGAACAGTTGCTTGTCGCGATCACGCTCGCGGAACGTGTCGATCGCCTGAATCATCAGGTGTCCGATGACCGCACGAAACGCCTTGGGCTCATTCTCCTGCCATTGCTCGAGCCGTGCGGCAAACTCGGGGCGCACCTCGCGAATGAACTGCATCAATTCCTCGCGCTGCTCCGGATCGGGTCCACCTCCCGGCCCGCCCGGCGGCTTCTCGAACATCGGGCCTTGCGAATTCGGATCTCCGCCCTGACGCTCCCGCCAGTTCTGGAAAAACTGCTCCGCCATGTTTCCCGCGCGAGCCTCGCGCAGCGAGCGGATCACTTCCTCCGGCGGCGCGCCTGCTTCCAGCTTTGCCTTCGCGTCCGTCAGCCGGCGTTCGATCCGGTTGTTCTGATCCAGCATCCGATCGATGATGTCTTTCAGTTGCTTCGGATCGCGTGCCGCGGCATCCAGCCGATCTCCCGGCCGATCGCCCATCCGATCTCCAAATCGGTCTCCGGGGCGCCTTCGCTCTTCACCCCTTCGATCCTCGCGAGGAGGTGGCGGTTTCTCGCCCGAATTCGATGCACCCGGTGGCGGGGGAGGGGGCGTCGTCGCGGGTTGCTGCGCAAGCGCCGCCGTCGCGATGCAGAACACGGGAATGGCAATTCGCACAAGCAAGTCTTTCATGGCCGATCAAACCCCCTGCCTGGTCTTCTCTTCCGCGATCTCGGTTGAGAACGTCCGGTCGCTCGTCACAAGTTCGTGCAGTCGCGCCGCGTCCTCCGCCAACTGATCAAAGTTCCCGCTGAGCGGCTCATCGAGCAGCGAGACCGCAGCGAGCACAAGCTCCATGTCCGCTGCCGCCTTGCTGCCATCTGCACGTGCGATCGGCGTCGTCGGAGCAGCGGGCCGCAGAGAAACGTACAAACCACCAAGCCCCGCGACAATCGCAAACGCAGCCGCGATCCGCCACACGCCCCAATGGGTTGGACGCACCCCCGGACCGATGCGGGCAACCACCGGGAATGAACTGTTCAGCACGTCGCGGGTCGCGCCGAAGATGCGGTCCTCAAGCGTGGCGCCCGCCGGATTCCCCGGAAGCTCCCGCGCACTCGATGCGTCGAGCCGAGCAGCGCGACGCGCGATCGCATCGGTCTCCTGGAGCGCCGCGTCGATTTCGTGTTCATTCGTTTTCATGCTTCGAGTCTCCCTCCGGCGCGAACGCCGGTCCCGTCGGGCTGCGCGGACTGCTCCAGCAACCCCTTCAATTTCGCCAACGCGCGATGGTGGCGTGCCAGCAACGTACCCAGCGGTTCACCGAGCACTTCCGCGAGCTGCGCGAAGCTCATCTGGCCGTGGTGCCTCAGCTCGATCACTTCTCTATCCGCGTCCGTCAACTGTCCCATCGCCCACCGGAGCCGGGTGACCTGTTCGGGTGGCAGCACCGATTCCTCGGGCCGTCCTTCGGTCCGGGCAATTCGCTCAGAATCGTGCGTCGTCGGATGCCGCCGGTTGCGCCGTTGTTCGTCGCGGATCCGGTTCGATGCGATCCGAAACAGCCAAGGCTCGAACTTGCCCCGCTCGGTGTAGCCGCCCCCGACCAGTTTGGCCGCGAGCGTTGCGAACACGGATTGGGCAATCTCTTCCGCCACTTCAGGATTCCTCAGCCGGGCCTGCGCGAGGGCAAAAACCCGGCGCGCGTAGAGATCAACGATCCGACGCCATGCGGATTCATCGCCCCTCGAAGCGGCGATCAGGACGGGCGTAAGCTCCGCGCCGTCCGATTCCGGTTTGGGGGTATCCGGCACGGCGTTCATCTGCACAGCCTAACGCTCATGGTGCCTCACTATTGCCCGACTTCCTCCCCTGTGAGGGGCCGGCTCCGAGAACCCGGCATCGGTATGCTCCTTTAGTGACCGCAATCGCGTACACAGTTTCCGTCACACTTCCCGATGAGCCGACGGCCCGGGAATACATCGGCTGGCTCGAAGCCGGGCACTTGGCGGCCGTGATTGCCGGCGGGGCAACCTCTGCCCAAATCATCCGGATCCAATCGAGCACGGACCAAATCCAGCTGGAGATACGCTATCTTTTCCCGAACCAGCAGGTCTTCGATCGATACGTGGCGGAGGTCGCGCCGGCTCTGCGAGCAGACGGCGTCCGCCGCTTCCCCCCCGAGCGGGGGATCCGTTTCGAGCGGAAGTCCGGGGTTGTCGTTGGCGGCTCTTCCGGCGGGGTGTCGGGCAAAGGGCCCAATCAGTAACGACTGTCCGTTTTTCCGGTTCGGGAATCAGACCAAGGAATGCCAGTGAAGGAACTCACGGACGAAAAGCTCTTTGACCAGTTTCGACGGGGCGATATGGGGGCCTACCGCAAGATCATCGAGCGGTACAAGGACGACCTGCTGCGATTCCTTTTCCGGTTGGTCGGCGACCGTACAGCTGCCGAAGACGTCTTCCAGGAGACGTTTATGCAGATTTATCAGTCCTGCGACACGTTCGACATCGAACGCCGTTTTCGGCCCTGGCTTTTTACGATCGCAGCGAACAAAGGTCGGGATTACCTCCGTAAGAAGATGCGTCGCCAGGAAGTTGATCTCCTGGCACCGGTTGGGGGCGGCGACGCCTCCGACGGGTCCGGTGCGATGTTCGTCGATCTTCTCGAGGTCGAGGTCGAACAGCCGGATGCCCAGATGGACCGTTCCGAACGGGACAAGCTTGTCCAGCAGGCGCTGGGCGGCCTTTCCCCGACTCTGAAGGAGATTCTGCTCCTTGCCTACTTCCAGCGTCTGAGTTACGTGCAGATCGCAGAGGAACTCTCGATTCCTCTTGGGACAGTCAAGTCCCGTTTGCACGCGGCTGTCGCCGCCTTTGCCAAACGCTGGCAGGCGGTGAACAAGGGACACGAAGAGGCCGCGTGAGTTTCCGCCGTTTCAGTATTCCATTCGTTCGTGAGGCTGTGTGCAAATGAGTGACCCGATCGAAACTTCTCCCGGCCCGCAGGTCAATCTGAGCGAGCAGGACAATGCCGCGCTCGATGCCCTGATCGAGGCCGACATGCAGGTCGAGCGAGTTCCCGAAGCGCTCCGCGCCCGAGCCCGGAAGATCGGAACGCTGCTCGGCCTTCTCGATGCCGGCCATATCACCTGTGATTCTGCACTTGTCGATGTCACGCTCCAGCGCATCGCGCGCCACGCCGAACCAATGCTCTCCGCCGATGATGCCGAGGCGCTCGACGCCTGGGCGCTCGCCGAGTACAACGCTTCAAGCACGCCCGCCTCACTCCGCGATCGCGCGGGCCGCCATCAGTATTTGTCGTCTGTCGTCACCGACAGCGACATCACCGCGACACCCTTGCTCGTCGAACGGACTTTTCAGGCCGTCGCGGCAAAGGTCGCCTCGAATCGCGCACAGGGAATCGTCATCCCGACTTCGCGTGGCTGGCGCATCTCCGACATGGTTTCGGTTGCCGCGATGATGCTGATCGGCGTCTCGATTCTTTGGCCCACGATGTCGTACATGAGCCAGAAGGGCCGCCAACTCGCGTGCAAGAGCAACATGGGCAGCGTCGCTTCCGCGATGGGCCTCTACGCGGGCAATCACCGCGATTCGCTCCCGGTCGCCACCGCCGGCTTCGGCGGCACGCCGTGGTGGAACGTCTCCCCCGACAAGCCCCAGGCCAACTCGTCCAATTTGTTCACGCTCGCCCGCACCGGCTACGCCAAGCTCAAGGATCTCGCCTGCTCGGGCAACCCCAACGCCGAAGTGGGGGAAGTGAAGAAGGGCGCGTACGACTGGTCGAATCTCGAGACGATTTCCTACAGCTACCAGATCATGGGTGGGCAGGAGCGTCCGAGCTGGTGCCGTTCCCGAGGCGCCGCGCCGGCCTCGATCGTCGTGCTGGCAGATCGCTCGCCTGTCGTGCTCCGCGCGTTCCACAAGCAGTCGATCGATCCCATGGAAAACTCACCCAATCACGGCGGCAGGGGTCAATTCGTGCTCCTCGCCGACGGCAGCGTCAACTGGATGACCACCCCCGAACGCCCCGATGGCGACAACATCTGGCTCCCCCGGGCCATCGAGGTGTTGATTCAGCAGGCCGCCAAGTTCCATCAGACGGGCAAGCTGGAGGGCGTCGAAGTCCCCTTCGACGCCAAGGACACATTCGTCGGTCCGTGACTTGGGCCGAAACGTCGCTGGACGGGCTCAAATAGCCCTCCAAACCCGTTCTGAGGCCTTTTCGCACTGGCCTCCACCCGACTTCTTGCCTAGCATCCTGACCCTGCATAAGCCGTTCCCGGCCCAACGTGTGGGGATCGAGAAAGTCATGGCAAAGAGCAAGAATCACAAAGGTCTCCTGAAGCGCATCCGCATCACCAAATCCGGTTTGGTGCGTCACCGCTCAGCCAATCACAAGCACCTCCGCTCCGGCAAGGGTGGCAAGCGCCTCCGCCAGCTCCGCAAGGACCCGAAGATGTCCAATCCGGAAGCGAAGCGGATTGAGAAGCTTCTGTTCCGTCGCCTGCGTGGCCGGGCTCAGTCGCGTGCGACCATCAAACGCAATCCCACGCCCGCGCAGCGCAAGGCCGCAACGGCTGCCAAGTCGGCCACCGCCGCGAAGAACGCCAAGGCCGCAGCCGCTGGCAAGGCGAAGTAGACAGATCGATCGACCAGTTCATTTTCCGGGCGTTTCGCCCGGTCACACACCGTCCGCCGGGTTGCAAAGTCGGGATCGGATCCCGCCCCGTTCGGATCGCAGGAGTTTGAACCATGCCTCGCGTTCGCAAAGGCGCTGCCCGCGCTCAAAACCGTAAACGGCTTCTCCGCGAAGCCAAGGGCTATTTCGGCACAAACAGCAAGCACTGGTACCGCGCCCGCAACGCGGTGATCCGCGCGGGCGTCTACGCCCTCCGCGATCGTCGCTACCGCAAGCGCGACATGCGTGCCTTGTGGATCGTCCGCATCACGGCCGCGTGCCGCATGCGCAACACGCGCTACAGCCTGCTGATGAACGGTCTCCGCATGTCCGGCATCCTGCTCAACCGCAAGATGCTCAGCGAAATCGCGATCAGCGACCCAAAGCTGTTTGACAAGATCACCGCCATCGCGGTGAAGGCGTCCAAGGCCATCCCCGCAAAGGTCTAAACGAATCGCGAACCCGATTTCTCTCAAGCCCGGCTGCACGCCGGGTTTTTCTTGCGCTTCGGCGTTGCCTCGCGCTCTTCGCCCCATTCCCCCTCCTTCTCGTCCCACTTCGTGTCCTTCGTGCCTTCGTCGTAAACTCTCCGCTTTCTCTCGATATCCTTTCGTCTCACGCGCACAAGGAGCCCGCATGGACTGGTGGGTCGCACACTACTACAACGTCAGCCCGCCCCTGCTCTGGGCCTGGCTCTTCTGGGTCATCACCTCCATCTGCCTTCACGAACTCGGTCACGGATGGATGGCCATCCGGTGCGGCGACAACACGCCCCGCGCGCTCGGACATATGACCTTCAACCCGTTCGTTCACATCCCCTGGCCCTGGGCCTGGGTCATGTTCGGCATCTTCGGTTTCACCTGGGGCCTCATGCCCGTCTCGCCCGATCGCTTCCGGGGCCGCTACGACGACGCCAAGGTTGCCGGAGCAGGCCCTGCCGTCAACCTCATCCTCGCCGTCCTCTGCGTCGCCGGTTCGATAGCGTGGCTCGCCATCGGGCCCAACGTTCCCGACAACGTCCGCTCCAACGTCGCAATTTTCTTCTGGACCGGGGTCATGATCAATGTCATGGGTGTGCTGTTCAACCTCATCCCCATTCCACCCCTCGACGGCTCCCGCATCCTGGCCGATTTCTCGCCCCCGTACCGGCGGCTGCTTTACAGCGAGCAAGGCAGCATGTTCGCGCTCATCGCGATGCTGCTGCTCTTCTCGGTTGGTTCGGGCAAGATATGGGACGCGACTTTCTATGTGACCGATTGGTCGCTCTCAAATGCCGCTCGCTTGACAGGCCAGGTCTGGCTCGGTCGGCCGTTCTGATCGGTCGACCGTTCTGAGTAGTGCGATCGGATCTCTTGCTACTTCGTTGCGGTGGCACCGACAAATTTCTGAACTGTCGAGCCGAACGCCCTGCCAAGCGCCTCCGCAATCCCCGCGCCCGAATTGCTGGTGATCGGCACCGTCGCGTCAAAAGTCTGATCGCTGAGGACCGCAGTGCCGCCGCCCTCGTTCTTCAGCCTTCGAAACTTTGCGATGCAGACCGCGACCGGCTTCTGCGCGTCGCGCTCGTCCGCGTACAGGTCTGTCACCATGCACTCGAGCGTGACGTCCGCGCTGCTCGCGCTCGCCACGCCGGATACCCGCTTGAACACGCCGGAATCCGACAGCATCCGGATCAGTTCCGCCGTCGCGAGTTCATCCGGCGGGGCGATGAACACATTGTAGTAATCGCGGTTGAACGCCACTTCGCCGGTTCGATACACCAGGCTCCGCCCATCAAAGGGCGGCGCGATCCGCACCGGCTCGACCCGCACCGTTTCGCTCAGCGTCACCGGCGCACGCCCGATCTCGCCGCCCCGCAGCACAAAGGTGTCCTTCGCCGGATACGGCTGATTCAAATTGCATCCGCCACCAAAGGCGATAGCGCCGCCCAGCAGAAAAGAAAGAAGAGCGCGTGCGTAGTTCACTTTGGTCCTCCAGAGTTCGGAGACTCGCCGGGCCTGGTTCGTGGGGGCGGATCGCCGAAGAGCAGCCGCGACGGATTGTTCTTGGCGTCGGATGTGATTGCCTCGGCATTCTCGAGCACGTTTCGCAGCACCCCGAGCGATCGTTCGATATTGCTCTGGCTCTCCGCGATGACCGCGTTGAGCCTGCGGACCAGTTGCCGCACGTCCTCTGCCGCGGCAGGCGTCGAAACCAGAGTCTTGTCAAGATTGTCAAGAATCCGCTTGGTTTGCGGGTCGGCCAGAATCTGATCGATGCGTCCCGAAGCATCCCGAATGTTCTTCGCGACTGCGGGAAGTTCACGCACAAAGGCGGCCAAATCCTTCTGCGGTCCTTCGCCCGTGTTAAGCGATGCCGAAATCTGCTCGACGTTCGTCAGGATCTTTTCGATCGCCGGATTCTCCAGCACCGTCCGCAGGCGCGTTGCGGCCTGATTCGCATTCGTCATCATCTCGGTGGCGGAGGATTTCAGGTCGGTCAGCCCCGCGCCGCTCAGCGCATCATCCGCGTGCGTGAGGAGGCTGTTCAGCATGCTGAACGTCTCCTTGAAGTCGATCTGGGCAAGGTGCGTTGCGAGTGTCTCGACGCTCGAAGTGATCTGCGAAATTACACTCGGGCTTGCGGGGATCACGATGCCGTCGGGCTTCCACGTGATCGCGAGCGGATTTGCGACGCCGTCACCCGGCATCATCACCAATTCGAGATAGGCCGGCCCCATCAGCGAACTTGAGGCCAAGCGGGCACGCAATCCTTGTTTCAGAGCATCCTCGAGAGTCGCTTCGGTCTCCGAGATGTTCAGGCCGGTTCGGGTATCGAGATTCATCTGGATAATGACGTAGCCTGCGACGCTATCTCCGGCTTTGAAGCTCACGTCGTACTTCTGCGCCACAAACCCGATGAACGAAACCTCTCCGACGCGCACGCCCCGGAACCGCACCGGCGCGCGCACATCAAGCCCCAGCACCGAGTCGGGCGTGTACGTCTCCGCCAGAACGCCCCGCGAGCGAAACACCCCCGCGCCGAGCGCCGCAAGAAAACCCAGGAAAAGCAGGACCGCCACCAGCGTGAACAGCCCGAGTTTGAATGAATTGGCGCGATCGCTCAAGCGACGTTCCCCTTTGCCGTAATTGTGTCGCGATTGAAGAACGCCCGCATCCACTCGTCCAGCGGATGATCACGCAGCTGCGCCGGAGGTCCTTCCGCCACCATCGTCTTCTTCGAAGCCTGAAGCACGATACACCGGTCGGCGATCGTGAAGATGCTGGGCAATTCGTGCGAGACCACGACAAACGTCATGCCCAGCAGCTTGCGCAGTTCGAGAATCAGCGAATCCAGCGAGGCCGACGTGATCGGGTCCAATCCCGCCGAAGGCTCATCGAGAAAGATGATCTTCGGATCGAGCGCCATCGCCCGCGCGATCGCCGCCCGCTTCTGCATTCCGCCCGAAACCTGCGACGGAAGCAATTCCGCCGCGTGCGACAGG
>JAEUJD010000215.1 GCA_016793015.1 Phycisphaerales bacterium | reverse complement strand
TCCTCGGCGCGGCATCGCTCGAAACCAAACTCGTCTACTTTGAACCTGTCGGCAACCCGATGCTGACGATCTACGACGTCAGGGCAATCGCCGAAGCCGCGAGGCGGCGAGGGATTCTGACGGCGGTGGATAACACGCTGCTGACGCCCCTGAATCTGCGCCCGCTCGACCTGGGGATCGACATCGTGATCCACTCGGCAACGAAGTACATCGGAGGTCACAGCGATGTGACGGCGGGTGTCGTTGCGGTCAATCGCGAGGACCTGGCGGATCATCTCTACCGCACGCAGAACGGTGAAGGGTGTGCCCTCGCACCGTTTGATTCGTACAACCTGGAGCGCGGCTTACGCACCCTCGCTCTGCGCCTCGAACGCCAGCAGGAGAATGCGAAGAAGATCGCGGACTATCTCGCGACGCGCACAGGATTGACGAAAGTGCGCTATCCGACGCTCGCGTCGCACCCCGGACGCGAAACGCTGCTCCAGCAGAGTGCGTCCAGGCATTCGGGAGGCGGCGCGGTGGTCTGCTTTGAAACCGGCTCGGTCGAAACGTCGCGCAAAGTCGCCGAAGCGTTCAAGCTCTTCTCGATCCGGGTCAGCTTTGGCACCGTTTCATCTTCCGCGAGCCTTCCGTTCTACATGTCGCACGCGAGCGTGCCCGAGAAGGAGCGTGAACGGCATGCGCTCCCCCGCGATCTCGTCCGCCTCTCGATCGGCATCGAACACATCGACGACTTGATCGAGGATCTGGATCAAGCGCTGCGAAGCGCGGGCTTGTCGGAACCGATCGCGGTCACGCGGCAGCATGTCGAACCAAAACCGACGCCCCAAGCATCGTTCGCTCCGAGCGAGCCGCCCACCGTGCTGATCCCAACCCAATCCGTTCTCGAGGTGGCATCATGATTCCGTCCGATTGTCCGATTGTGGTGGTGGGGGCGACCGGCGCTGTCGGCCGCGAAGCGATCGCGATCCTCGAAGCGCGGGGCCATCGCGCCGACCGCGTTCGCGCAGTCGCATCCGCACGGTCCGCGGGTTCAACGATTCCTTACGCGGGGGGGACGCTCGCGGTCGCGGAGGCCGGGGAATCGAGTTTCGTTGGCCAAAAAATCGCCCTGTTCTGCGCGACATCCGACATCGCCCGGTCGCTCGCCCCGGTTGCGCGTGCCGCGGGATGCGCCGTGGTGGACAATTCCTCCGCGTTCAGGGCCGATCCGAACGCTCCGCTCGTTGTGCCCGAAGTCAACGGCGAGGAAGTCGCGCGCGCGAGATCCCCGGCGCTGATCGCCAATCCAAACTGCTCAACCATTCTCCTGCTCGTCGCGCTCGAACCCCTCCGCAAGCGCTTCGGAATCCAGCGCATCGTTGTTTCGACCTATCAGGCCGTCTCCGGCGCGGGTGCCGCGGCAATCACCGAATTGCAGGTTCAAGCCGCCGACATGCTTGCCGGTCGCGCCCCGAAAACCAAGGTCTTTGCTGAACCGTGCGCCTTCAACGTCTTCAGCCACAACTCCGCTATGGACGAGGCTACCGGCCTCAACGGCGAAGAAAAGAAGATGATCAGCGAGACACGCCGGATCTGGAACGATCCGGAGGTTGAGGTTTCGCCAACCTGTGTGCGAGTTCCGGTGGTGCGGGCGCACTCCGAGTCTGCCACGATCACGCTGAAGACCGCGGCTTCGGAATCCGAAGTCCGGGCCGCCTTCGAGGGCGCCAGGGGCGTGCAACTGATCGACGATCGCAAGGCCAACAAGTTCCCGACGCCTCTGCACGCGTCGGGAACGGACACGGTCTTTGTGGGTCGGCTTCGCGCTGATCCGGGGTCGAAGCGGGATGCTGCGGGCCGAACGCGCAATCATTGCCTGTTTCTCTCGGGCGACCAGCTCCGCAAGGGCGCGGCACTAAACGCAATTCAAATCGCGGACCTCCTGTTCGCTAAGTAGTTCTAGCGCAAAGTGTTGAAGCCCAGAGTTGACGCAGCTCCGAGGGGGCGGCATCGCTGTTCGAGTCTGTGATCGCGCGAATCGTTGGCGTCTCCTCAAATCTGGGTCATAGTTGAAAAGGGTAGAGCGGAGATCGCCGCGTTCGCGGCGTCATGTCGTTTTGTCGTTGCTTCAACCGTCCCGAACACCACGTTCGCCGGAGTCTCCGTCATGAACCAAGCCGCGCTCGCACTTTCGGCATTGTGCGCCCTTTCGACATCTGCTCTCGCAACGACTTCTGCGATCCAGCTCCGCCTGACCGGCGATTCGTCTCCCGCCGCGAACAGTCTGAGCCACGTCTACTTGCTCGCATGGTTTGAAGAATCGGGAGAGTCGAACCGGCACGAGGCGCTCGGGGGATGGGCATTGAACGACGCAGCAAAGAACGGCGTCAACATGCTCGATATCACGACTTCGATCGAGAAGAACGCCTCTCTGGGCGTCTTCGACGATCCGATCGGTGCCGCGCGTTACACGGTGATCGGCACCTACGAAGACGGCGGGGTTTCGATCTCCATGCTCGATTCGGCTTTTATCCCGGGCTTCAGCGACTGGAGCAGCCTGTTCGCAACTTCCGAAAACACGGTGCAGTCGTGGCTCGAATCCGGCGATGTCGCGTCGCTGTACAACTGGTTTCGCAACGAAATGGTGTTGACGGGCTATGCGCCGGAAATGGGCTACCGAGCTTCACAAGTCGATTTCTCGATCGCGGATGTGAACGGCTCGGCGTTTGTGGAGTTCGCGGAAATTCCGGCACCCGGCGTGCTGGGGCTGGGCGCCGTCGCGCTGGTTGGCTGCTCTCGTCGTCGTCGGTGAAGAGAGAGTTCTCCACAGATCGCTAGTAGACCCGCTGCGGCGGGGACACAGATGCACAGAGAAAACAGAAGAGAGTGTTGAAAGGCATGACGCGGCTCGACGCGCACCGCCTTTCACGTTTTCATCTTCTCTCTTCACTGTGTCTCTGTGGTAAATGCATTTACCGCACCGGCGCGAGTTCGGAGCGGGGCTTGACCTGGACCTGGAGCGTGACCTTCTTCTCGCGAGGGGCCTGCTGAACCATCTTGCGTGCGCGGTGCGTGGACCAGTCGGTGACGGCAAGGTCGGGGGCATCAGCGCCGGAATGCACCTTCAGAATGTCATACACGTTGTCGCGCTGCGCGGGAACAAATCCGCCGCCCCGAATCAGGCGGCAGAGCACCGCTTCATCGAGGCAGTAGGTCGTGCCCGCGCTGCTGACCACGTTTTCTTCCATCATCACGCTGCCCATGTCGTTCGCGCCGTACGAGAGCGCCACCTGCCCGATGTGCGGGCCCATCGTCACCCACGAACTGCCGATCGAATAGATGTTGTCGAGCATCAGGCGGCTCAGGGCCTGTGTGCGCAGGTAATCGGTGCTGCCGCTCATGCGGACACGCCGGCCGAATTCCTCCGCGCCCGGCAGCGCTTTGTAATCGGGCTCGGGGTTCGCGCCCCAGTTGAAGGCGCGAGCCAGGACATCGCCGGGGAACTCGGCTTCGAGCTCGCCGGGATTGATTCCCCAGTCTTTCACGCGGCCGAGCGGCGTGTTCTCGCGCTGGAAAGGCCAGGAAATGAAGGCCTTGTAGTGGCCGCCACCGGAACTGGTCTTGCGGCGCTGTTCGCGACGCCAGCCGCCGGCGTACTTCGTCGCGATGTGGGGCGCTTCCGCGTTGATGGAGGAATTGGGCGCTTGCAATGTGCCCCCGAAATCACGCAGTGCGCGATCCTGCCACTCGCGCACCAGCATCATGTGATGAACGCGATCGGCGTATCCCTCAATGTGCCCAAACATCATCGTCGCGCTCGTGAACATGCCGAGCGAGTGGGCGACGTACATGACCGTGAGCCAGGCCTCGGCGTCGCATTTGCCCAGACCGATCTTGCGCCTGACCGGATTCGAGAATATCTCGCCCCCGCCCCCGGGCACACTATCGAGCCCCGCATCCCGCAGGCGCACCATCACCCAGCGGATCTTTTCTGCCAGGTCTTTGCCGGGCGGGTTGAAGAAGTGCACAAACTCAATGAACTCGGGCGGGCTGAAGCCGTGCACGTGAATGTGCGGGTAGCGGCTCTTGATCTCGTGCAACAGATCGAGATACCAGTCGAACGGCAACTCCGGGTTCATCCCCCCCTGCATCAGAATCTGCGTGCCCCCGATCGCGGAAAGCTCTCCGACTTTCTGGAGGAGTGTTTCGTATTCAAGGGTGTACGCGTCCGCTTCATGCCCATCGCGCCGAAAGGCACAGAACGTGCACTTGGCGTTGCAGACGTTGGTGTAGTTGATGTTGCGATCGATGACGAACGTGCGGAACGTGTCACCGTGCATGCCGCGGCAGCGTGCGTCGGCGTAACGACCCAGCGTCGCCAGTGGCGAGCGCCGAAAGAGGTCCAAGGCCTGATCGGGCAAAAGCCGGGCCGCACCGGAGGCCACTGCAGCAAGGAAGCCCGGGTCGAGGGCGTCGGCGTTTGGGGAGAGCGGGGGAGGCGAGTAGAGGTTGCTCATTGGCTGATCTTCGGAACTTTCAGGATTCATTGAAAGTATAGCGAAGAACGGGTCTGGCAGCAATTGGCGAGGGTGTTTGGGAGGTCTGGGAAACGGAGAATGCAGAGGGCAGGTGAGGAACCGCTTCAGTGTGCGATCGATCGGACCGATGAGCGTAAAGGGTATCGGACGCAGAACTTACGGGAGATCCAACGTGCCACGCCCGTCTTCGGGGGCCTACATCAACGCATCACCGGCGCTGCTCGCACTGCGGCGTGGTGCGGTCTTTTCGTCCTTGATTGTGGCTCTGGCGATCGTCGCGCAAACCCTGGTATTTGGGTTCGCCCACTTCACGGAAGTCCGCTTTGACGTGGCGCAGGTCGAGAAGTCCGCCGCGAAGCAGCATCTTGCCGTTGTGGACGCGCAGCCTCGGAAGCAAATTGATCCTGCGACGCTGGATGCAGAGATTGAACAAACACGGACGCTCGGAAAATCGGATCAGGTGCTGGGCGCGATTTCGGCAATCGCGTCGGGTGCGGGGGTGGTGGCGCTTGCGGTGCTGGTCGCGCAGTGCTGGATGGCGACATCGATCGTTGCGGGCGCGGGCGTGATCGGGATGCAGCGAGCCGTGCGAGCGGCGACCATTGTGACAGCGCTGTTCGCGATGTGCATTCCCTGGTCGAGCGTGATTCCCGGTTCGCCGATCTGGGGAGTCTTCTGCGGATATCAGCCCTTGATTGCGGCCGGCGATGCGGTCGCTTCGGGAGCGAGCAGCGAGTTTGCCGCGGTCACCGTTCACGCGGTGCTGCCGATCGTTCTGCTCGGGTTTGTTGTCATTGCAGTTTTCAACTTGAGCGTCGGCATCTCGGCGGGGATCGTGAAATATGCGATCGACCCTGTTGTGGAGGCGGAGATTGCGGACGTGCAGGCGCACGGCGCGGGGAGCCTGTACGCGGTTCGGTCGGCGGGAGATATCAATCGGGCGATGGTTGCCCCGACCTTGGTTGCTCCGATCCGAATCGCGGGCGACAACGAAGCGGATCGGGCGATGGCGGAGCTTGAAAAGCTGGCGGGACGCAGGCGTCCGCACGATGAGCCGCTCAAGCCGACAGGAACGGACCCGCTTCGGCGCCCGATCTGATTCCTCAGAACACGAACTTTGCAATGAGCAAGCCCGTTGCGATCGCGGTTGCGGTCGAGACAAGGCCGGGCCGCATGAACGAATGGTTGAGTACGTACGAGCCGATGCGTGTGGTCCCGGTGCGATCGAAGGCGACCGCGGCGACAACCGTTCCGTAGGTGGGGAGGAAGAAATAGCCGTTGACCGCCGGGAAGTACGCAACAAGCGAACTTGCCGCCACGCCGAGCGCGACACCGACTGGCATGAGCGCCGTGACGGTGGAGGCCTGGCTGAACAGAAGGATTGAGAGCGCGAAGAGTGCACCGGCGAAGAGGTAGGGGCGCTGCTGGACCGTGCCGCTGAGGGTGGTGAGGATGAGTTCCTTGTTTCCCTCAAAGAAGCAGTTGCCCATCCAGCCCAGACCGAGAATGGAGACAACGGCGACGACGCCCGCGCCGGCGACCTTTGACTTTGCCGCGGCATCGGGTGAGGCGCCGCAGAAGAGCATCATGAGTGCCGCTGCGGCATACATGATGATCTGGATGAGCGTGTTCATCGCGACGGTCTCGGTCTGTTCAAGTTTTTCGCCGGCGGCGAGATTCTGAAAGATCTTGCGTGCCTCGGCCTGCGTGACGATGTTGTCCTTATTCAGGTCGGCCGCGCCGGAGGCGATTGCGACCTGGAGTTTTTCAATCGAGACAGCGGCCACCGGTGCGGAGTGACTGGGGCGCAGGTTTGGGAAAACGCCGAACGCGACGATGGATGCCGCGGCGATGAGGAAGATGGCGACGGCGCGGGTGGCACGCTTGCGCGTGGCTGGATCGAGTTGCTTGAGCTGGGCATCCTCGCCGAGCTCGCCGGAGGCCAGACGCCTCTGGTATTCGGGATCATCCTTGAGTTCGACGCCTTTTCGCCAGACGGAGAGAGCGCCGGCGATGACTCCGATGAGTGTGGAGGGAATGCAGACGAGCAGGATCTTGGTGAGCGTGACGCCCTGATCGTCGAGGATAGTGAGCAGCGCAGCGGTCGCGGCGGCGAGCGGACTCGCGGTGATCGCCTGCTGCGAGGCGATCACGCTGATGGACATGGGACGTTCGGGTCGGATGCCGGCCTTGCGGGAAACTTCGGCGATGACGGGAAGGATGGAGTAGGCGACGTGGCCCGTGCCGGTGCAGAACGTGAACACGTACGCAACGATTGGGGCGATCAAGGTGATGGCACGCGGATTGGCACGGAGTACCCGATCGGCGACGAGGACGAGGAGGTCCATGCCTCCGGCCGCTTCGAGCGTTGCAGCCGCAGTGACAACCGCGACGACGATCGCGAGGACGGCCCCGGGCGGTGAAGAAGGCGGAAGGCCGAAGCCGAAGACGAGGACGAGGAGGCCGAGCGCGGCCATCGTGCCCAGGCCGACACCTCCGACGCGCGCGCCAAGAAGGATCGCACCGAGAACGACTGCGAGTTCAAGCCAGATCATGGGGCGGTCCTATTTGCGGGACTTTGATCGAGTGGCGCGGCGTGCGGGGGCCTGACCGGTCATGGTGCGTGGATCGAGCACATCCTTGATCTGCTTCTCGGTGAGCATCTTGCGTTCGCGGATGAGTTCGATGATGCCCTTGCCGGTTTGGAGGGCTTCGGCCGCGAGCTCGGTGCTCTTCTCGTACCCGATGATCGGGTTGAGCGCGGTGACGAGGCCGATGGAGCGCTCAACGAAGGAGCGGCAGACATCCTCATTTGCTGTGATGCCGTCGATGCAATGCTCGCGGAGAGTCTTCGAGGCACGGGTGAGGAGCATCTGGCTCTCGAAGATGCACGAGGCGATCACGGGCTCCATGACGTTGAGCTGGAGTTGGCCAGCCTCGGCCGCGAGCGTGACCGTCAGGTCGTTGCCGATGACCTTGTAGCAGACCTGATTGACCACTTCAGGAATGACCGGATTCACCTTGCCGGGCATGATGGAAGAGCCCGGCTGCTTGGGGGGGAGGTTGATCTCGTAGAGGCCGGCGCGGGGGCCGGATGTGAGCAGGCGCAGGTCGTTGCAGACCTTGGAGAGCTTGATGCTGGTGGCCTTGAGCACGCCGGCGTAGAGGACGAAGGCCTGGGTATCTTGCGTTGCTTCGATGAGATTGTGGGCGAGACGGATCTCGCGTTTCATGATGCGGGACATGTGGCGGGCGCACGCTTTGGAATAGCCCTTTGGCGCGTTGAGGCCGGTGCCGATGGCGGTGCCGCCCATATTGGTTTCGCAGAGGGCGTTCTGCACGATCTGCATCGCGTGCACTTCTTCTTCGAGTGTGCGGGCGAAGGCCTCGAACTCCTGTCCGAGGGTCATGGGTACCGCGTCCTGCAACTGCGTGCGCCCCATCTTGATGACGCGGGCGAACCGGCGGCCTTTCTTGCGGAATGAGAGCACGAGGCGGCCGAGTTCTTCGATCAAACGCTCGTTGCCGAAGATGCAGGCGACGTGCAGCGCGGAGGGATAGGCGTCGTTGGTGGACTGCGCGAGGTTGACGTGATCGTGCGGATCGCAGTGTTCGTACCGGCCTTTGCGGTAGCCCATGTGTTCGAGGGCGCGATTGGCGATGACCTCGTTCGCCGCCATGTTCGTCGAAGTGCCAGCGCCGCCCTGAAAGACATCAACCCGGAATTGATCGTGGAACTTGCCGTCGAGAAGGTCGTTGCAGGCGGCTTCGATGCCCTTGAGGACTTTGCGGGAGAGGTTGCCGACCTGGTGGTTCGCGCGTGCCGCGGCGAGCTTGACGACGGCGAGGCCACGAATCATGTCCGGATAGTGGGAGAGTGGCACGCCGGAGATATCGAAGTTCTCCATCGCCCGCAGTGTCTGAACGCCGTAGTACGCACCCGCAGGGATGCGTTTTTCGCCGAGCAGATCGTGTTCGAGGCGGAATTGTTTTGATGCCTTCTTGGCCATGGGAAAACCCTTTCAGATCAGAAGGAGAACCGCAACCGGCATTCAAAGATACCGAGGGCCTCGTCGTTTGGAGCCTTGCCGGGATTCATGATGAGCTGTGCGCCCACCGTGAGCTCGGTCCGGAGCGCGAGCTGGAAACGCTGGAACACTTCCAGAATGGTTTCGGCGCGTCCGCTGGGCGGCGCTGCATAGGCCAGCGCGATGCCGGTGTAGTCGTTGTCGATGCCCGTGAGGCCCTTGAAACCGAATCCGCCTTCATAGAGCTGCCGGACATTCGTGACCGCTCCGTCGGAATAGGCAGTGCGAAGAAAGATGGCGGCTTTGGGGCCGAGTTCCTGGTCGATCGAGATTGAAATGCCCTGATCGGAGGGCTTGTTCTTGACGGAACTCGAGTCGGAATGCCAGACACTCAGGCGCTGCCGGCCGCTGCCCAGGCCGTCCCAGTTGGTGATGCCGCCAACTTCCGCGAAGGCGAAAACTTCGCCGGTGTCGAACGCGGTATCGAAACCGGTGCGGGTGATGTTGGCGTTGACATCGGTGCAGCCGGCAAGGATGTAGAGCCAATCGACGGGCTTGACAGCGGCGGCGCCGCCCAGGCCGATGCTGGGGTAGGCGATGGCGGGATTGGAAGAGAAGGCTTTGTTCAGAAAGAAGGTGTTGGCGGATTGCAGGCGATGGCCACCGACGTAGTTCTCAGGATCGATACGTCCGAAGATCCAGCGGACGCGCCCCTCGAGCAGAGTCTGGTCGTAGAAGAGTTCTTTGACGACGGGCGGTCGCTCGCCGAAGCCGTTGGTGGTCGGAATGAGCGTGCCGATTTCCGGGCCGAGAGCCGACGGCGTGATGTCGCCGATCTGGAAGCGGTACTCGAAACTGCTGTTGATGCGGATGTAGTCGGTCTCGTTGAACTGCTTCTTCCACGAGAGCATCAGGTCGATATCACCCGCAGCGGCGGTGCGATCACCGGGACCGCCGCTGGCCTGCTGAAGAAGCATTGTGTACGCGCCGCCGAACGTCAGGCCGGTTTTTTCCTTCACGCCGGCGAGCAGACGCATGAAAGGAGCGAGCGGGTCGGTTTCCGGGGTGATGCCGAACCAGTTTTTGCGATCGGTCTGATCGATGCGGAGCTGCTGATTGAACTCGGTGGGGGGCTGGCCCTGGACATCGGCGTTGTTGTCGAGGGCGGGAATGTCGCCCGCATCGGGAAGCAACTCGCCCGGAGGTGCGGTGGGCGCGCCCGCCGGTGGGTTGCTCGCCGGTGGGTTGCTCGCTGGTGAGGGAGTCTCACCCTGCGCTTGGGTGAACGGCGCAACCAACAAGATGCAGGCGATTGGAAAATGCCGCGCCGGAAACACGCGCCGAGCTTAGCAGAATGCGCGGGAGCGTGAGTCGGTTTTACCCGGCGCGGCGGACGCGTTCTCGCGGGTGGAATTTGCTGTGGACGGCCTTCAGGTGGGAGCGGTCCACGTGAGTGTAAATCTGCGTGGTCGAGATGTCGGCGTGGCCCAGCAGTTCCTGGAGGACGCGGAGATCGGCGCCGCCCACCAGCATGTGCGTTGCGAAACTGTGCCGCAGCATGTGCGGATGAACATCCTTCAGCCCCGCGGCATTGGCGTGCTTCCGGACGATCTGCCAGAGGGCGACGCGCTCGAGCGGGCTTCCGGAACGCGAGAGGAAGACGCGCCCCTTGTCGCGGCCGTCTGGGTTCATGAGTTTGGGGCGGCACTCTTTCAGGTATTCGTCGAGGATGCGGCGGGCGGGCATTCCGATCGGCACAAGACGCTGCTTGTTGCCCTTGCCGGTGACCAGCACGCCTCCGATAGCAGGATCGACGCAGCGGAGCGTGATCGTGGTGATCTCGGTGGCGCGGAGCCCGCTGCTGTAGAGCATCTCGAGGATGGCGCGATCGCGGAGCCAGATGGGGGGCGAGCCGTCATCCGATTTCGGGGGCGACGGGGCCTCGATGAGCGAGCGGACCTGCTGGACGGAGAGGCACTCGGGCAGACGCTTCCAGCGGGTGGGGGGGTCGAGAGCGTCGGCGGGGTTGCGATCGATCTTGCCGTTGGCGTGGTGCCAGCGGAAGAAAACGCGGATCGTCGCCAGATGGCGGGCGACCGACGAGCCTTCCATGTTGCGTTCGGATTTCAGTTTGGCGAGGTGATCGATCAGGTGCTGTGTGGTCACCGCACGGAGCGAAGTCACGCCACGCGAGGCGAGATCGACAAGCAGCTCACGCAGATCTCGCCCGTATCCGTCGAGCGTCGCACGGCTCATGCCCCGCTCGATGCGGATATAGACAAGAAAGTGGTCGCGCGCTGTGTCGAGTTCGCGGGGAATCTCGACATGGCTGGGTGGCATCCGGCGCGGCGCGGGACCGGCCTTTTCCCTGAACTCCGAACCGAGCTGTCCGCGTCTGCGTGCCATTCGGCTATCAAGATCGACCCTTTGCCGGAGCGAGCGTGAGCGGCCGTTCGGGGTGCTCCCCGGCGCAAGAAAAAACCCCGGGCGGAAGTACGCCCGGGGTCGCGTGATTCAGAGATCTCTCTCAGAACCTCGGATTAGCCGAGGAGCTGAAGAGCGGCCTGAGGCGACTGGTTGGCCACACCCAGAATGTTGGTCGAGGCGTTCACCAGAATCTGGTTGCGGGTCAGCTTCGCCGTTTCCGCCGCAAAGTCAGCGTCGCGGATGATCGACTGAGCGGCAGTCGAGTTTTCCACGGCCACACCGAGGCTCCGCACCGTCGAACCGATCGTGTTCGACTGGAAGGCGCCCAGGCGACCGGCCAGCGACGACGTCTGAAGGATCGCGGCCGCGATGACCTTCTGAGCGTTGTCGGTGCTGCCGGTCACAACGTTGTTGCCCTTACCCGAGGCGAGGCTGTTGAGATAGCCCAGAGCCTGCGTGCCGAGCTTGGTGGTCTCGACCGACTGGATGCCGATCGACACCTTGCCGCCGATGTCAACGTTGCCGTTGAGCTGGAAGCTGGCGCCGCCGCCGGTGATCGAGAAGGCGTGCGTGCCGACCGCACCGAGCGTCTGCGACTGCGAGTCGCTGAGGGTAACCTCGACGTCGAGGAAGTCCGTATTCACGCGGGCCGTCTTGCCGGTCGCCGTGGTCGAGATGCCGTTGATCGTCGCGGTGACGTCGGCACCCTTCTTGGTGATGGTGTTGCTGGCGCCGGCGAAGGTGCTGACGCGGGTCGTGTTGGCGACGGCGTCGTTGGATGCGTTGAGAGCGTAGACGCCGTTCTGAGAACCGGCGGCGATGTTGCCCGAGTCAACGACTCGGAGGCTGGCGTAGTTGGCGCTGCCGAAGTCGGTCGCGTCGAGACGGATGCCCGTGTTCGAAACGGTCGCCTTCGCGCCGGTGATGCTGGTGAAGCTGTTGATGGCCGCAGCGATGTTCGTGAGGCTCGTCGAGCTGCTGAAGGTGAGCTGACGAGTTCCGTTCGCACCACCGACTTCGATGGTGAACTGGCTGCCCGTGCCGGTGTCGATCGACGCGGCGCCGAACGACAGGAACATGCCGCCCTTGTGGGCCGAGGCCGTCACAAGAACGTCGACGTTCGTGCTGCCGGTGAACTTGGCGGCGTTGATCTTGTAATCCGAGACGCCCGAGGCGACGGCGGATGTCTTGAAGTCAAAGTTGCCGTTCAGGAGACGCACGCCCTGGAAGGAGGTGCTGCTCGAGATTCGGTCGATGGTCTGGAGAATCGAGTCGATCTGCAGCTGGTTTGCCTGCTTTTCCGACTCAGAGATACCAGCGGCGCTCGAGCTTGAAGTGACCAGGCCCTGGAGCTGGGTCAGAAGGCTCGAGACTTCCGTGATGCCGCCGGCGGCAATGTTGACCACCTGGTCAGCACGGTTCGCGTTCGAGACCGCGGCGTTCTTACCGGCGATTTCGGCGCTGAGGTTGTTGCTTGCGATCAAACCGGCGGGATCGTCCTTACCGCTGTTGATTCGAAGACCCGTCGAGAGACGCTCGAGCGAGGTTGACAGGCCGTTCTGGTTCTGGCCGAGCACCCGCTGAGCAATCAGCGACTGAACGTTTGTATTAATCCGTCCCATGGAATCGATTCCTCCGTGATTCGCCCCGCACGCGGGTCGATCGGTCGCCCCCGGGCGACTACACCTTCCCGCGCCGGGCGACCGCCCGGCACGACTCGTCAAGCGCGGACTCCCGCGTTGACGCCAGACGCAGAACCATTCCGCGCCGCCTCCGCTCCCTCGCCGTCACGCTTGGCTTAGGAGGGCCACACTCGAAATCGGGAGAGAATGCCCGTCGGCCAAGTCCGTGCGTCATTCCGCGTACGAGACGGGTTCGTCTGTGCGCCCTGCGCCGACCTGCGCGAAGTGTTCTCGGCACCAATGAGAAAAGGCCCGCGATTGCCGCGGGCCTTGAGGGATTCTGAGTTTCGTTTTAGGACTCGGCCCGATGCGGAATCTTTATCCGAGCAACTGCAGCACCGACTGCGGGGCCTGATTGGCAAGGCCCAGCACGTTCGTCGATGCGTTCACCAGAATCTGCGAGCGGGTCAGCCCCGCGGTTTCTGCTGCAAAGTCCGCGTCGCGGATCGCCGACTCCGCTGCCGTCGTATTTTCAACCGACACGCTCAGGCTGCGGATTGTGGAGCCCACCGTGTTCGACTGGAATGCGCCCAGCCTGCCCCGCAACGACGAGACCTGCTCGATCGCTTTGTTCACGATCTGCTGCGCCTGTTCGGCATTGCCGTCGACCAGGTTATTGCCCTGTCCGGCGACCAGCGAGTTCAGATAACCACTGGAGTTCGATCCGAGCATCGACGTGTTGACGTTCTGGATACCGATCGAGACCCGCCCCGCGATGTTCACCTGCCCGCTGAGCTGGAAGTCCGCTCCGCCTCCGGTGATCGTGAAAGCGTGCTGCGATCCGACCGCGCCGAGCGTCTGCGCCTGGCTGGTGGTCAGGGTGGTTTCGACATCGAGGAAGTCGGTGTTGATCCGGACGGACTTCCCGTTCGACGTCGCGATAATGCCGTTGATCGTGGCCTGGAGATCCTGGCCCTTGTCCGTCAGTGTGTTCTTCGCGTTGGCAAAGGTGCTGCGGACGGTGGTGTCGGGAATATTCGTATTCGACGCGTTCAGGTCGTAGATGCCTTCCTGACCGGCGCTCGCGATTCCCGCGGCACGCACCACCTTGATCGAGGCGTACTGGGCCGAACCAAATTCGGTGGTGAACAGCTTGATCCCCGTGCCCGAGGCCTTGGCCTGGGTGCCCGTGACCGATGCGAAACTGTTGATGGCCGCGGCAATGTTGGTGAGCGTCGTGGATGAACTGAATGTCAACTGGCGTGTGCCCAGCGTGCCGCCGACTTCGATGGTGAACTGGCTGTTGGCCGCGGTATCAATAGAAGCGGTGCCGAAGGAAAGGTAGAAGCCGCCCTGTTGGGCCGAGCCGGTCACCAGAATGTCGGTGTGGAGCGAGCCCCCGCTGTACTTGGCCGCGTTCACCCGGTAATCCGCGACGCCGCTCGCGACGTTGCTGGTCCGGAAATCAAAGCTGCCGTTGAGGAGCTTGACACCCTGGAAGCTGGTCGCTCCCGAGATGCGGTCGATTGTCTGGAGGATCGAGTCCACCTGCAACTGATTCGCCCGGCGTTCCGCGTCGGAGATGCCGGCGGACGAAGACGAGCTGGTGATCAGGCCCTGCAGCTCGGTCAGCAGCGAGCTGACTTCCTGCAGGCCGCCCTCGGCGATGTTGACCACCTGGTCGGCGCGGTTCGCGTTCGAAACGGCCTGGGTGGTGGACTTGATCTCCGAGCGCAAGTTTTCGGACGCGATCAGACCGGCCGGGTCGTCTGCGCCGCGGCTGATCCGGAGGCCCGTGCTCAGACGCTCGAGCGAGACCGACAGCGAACGCTGGTTCTGCTGCAGAACTCGCTGAGCAATCAAGGACTGGACGTTGGAGTTGATGCGGCTCATGGCGACTTTCCTCAAGACCGGACCGTGCGACCGGGCCGATGCCCGGCTTCCAAAGTCCGCATCCGTGCGGACTTTGCGTCAGGGCCGGAGGTTTCCGGTCGTTGACGCACTTTGGCCATCGGCGGGTCCGGAAAGCACTTTGAGCCGTCTCATAAAAAACAGTCCAAAAACCACGCGCATTTGTTGCGCTTCGCGCAAAGGAAACCGGCCCCGGGGGAACACACCCGAGGCCGGCCTGATGATTCAGGATGTCAAACTCGCTGCAAATTAGCCGAGAAGCTGCAGCACCGACTGCGGAGCCTGATTGGCAAGGCCCAGCACGTTGGTCGAAGCGTTCACAAGGATCTGCGAGCGGGTCAGACCGGCGGTTTCGGCCGCGAAGTCCGCATCGCGGATGATCGACTGGGCCGCCGTGGCGTTCTCAACCGCAACACCCAGGCTGCGGATGGTCGCACCGACGGTGTTCGACTGGAAGGCGCCGAGCCGTCCCGAGAGCGAGCTGATCTGCTCGATCGCGGCACCGACGATCTTCTGGGCGGTCTCGGTGCTGCCGTTGACGACGTTGGCTGTCTGGCCACTGGAGAGCTGGCTCAGGCGTCCGACGACGGCGTTGCCGAGAGAGGTGGTTCCGACCGACTGGATGCCGATCGAGACCTTGCCGGCGATATCGACGTTGCCCGCGAGGGTGAACGTCGCGCCGCCTCCGATGATCGAGAAGGCATGCGTGCCGACCGCGCCCAGGGTCTGGGATTGGCTGGTGGTGAGCGTCGTCTCAACATCGAGGAAGTCGGTGTTGATACGAGCGGTCTTGCCGTTGGTGATCGCAGCGACGCCATTGATGGTCGCCTGCATGTCCTTGCCCTTGTTCGTGATCGTGTTGTTCACGCCGGCGAAGGTGCTGCGCTTGGTGGTCGACGAGACGTTTCCGTTCGTGGCGTTGAGGTCGTACACACCCTCGTTGCCGCTGCTCGCGATGCCGCCGGCGTTGACCACCTTGAGGCTCACGTAGTTTGCGCTGCCGAAATCAGACGCGGCGAGCCGGATGCCGAAACCCGAGAGTTTGGCGGTCACGCCCGTGGTGCTCGTGAAGCTGTTGATCGCGGCGGCGATGTTGGTGAGGCTGGTGGAGCTGCTGAAGGTCAGCTGGCGGCTGCCGCCGGATCCGCCGATCTCGATGGTGAACTGGCTGTTGGTGCCCGTATCGATCGAGGCGGCGCCGAACGAGAGGAACATGCCTCCCTGCTGGGCCGAGCCGGTGACAAGGACATCGACGTTGGCGCTGCCCTGGAACTTGGCGGCGTTGATCTTGTAATCGGCGACGCCCGAGGCGACGGCCGAGGTCTTGAAGTCGAAGTTGCCGTTCAGGAGCTTGATGCCCTGGAACGACGTGCTGGTCGAAATGCGATCGACGGTCTGGAGGATCGAGTCGATCTGGAGCTGATTTGCCGAGCGTTCCGCGTCGGAGATGCCCGCCGACGACGAGGTCGCCGTGATCAGGCCCTGGAGCTGCGTGAGCAGGCCCGAGACTTCCGAGAGGCCTCCGGCCGCGATGTTCACCACCTGATCGGCGCGGTTGGCGTTGCTGACGGCGGCGGTCTTGCTCGCGATTTCGGCGCCGAGGTTGTTGCTGGCGATGAGGCCGGCGGGATCGTCCTTGCCGCTGTTGATGCGGAGGCCGGTCGACAGACGCTGGAGCGAGCTGCTCAGTGACTGCTGGTTCTGGCCGAGCACGCGCTGGGCGATCAGAGATTGAACGTTGGTATTGATGCGGCCCATGGGCGACGAACCTCCGTGCTTACTCGCGAGCGGGCGTACCGGCGTGACCCGGCTCCCGTCCGTTGCAAGGTCCGTTTCTGCCGCGATCGGCCGAACGGACCTTGCGTTCCCGGTCCCGCACACGCAGAAGACCGGAGCCCCGAATCCGTTCCGGGGCCGACGCGCGCCTCCGGACCATCCGAAAACACGCGAACGCACAGGCTCATCGGGGGCGAAGAGGCACGGATTTATGGGCGGCGCTTCAAAGTGATCCGGCAGGTCCGTCTGTGCGGGCTGGGAAGGTCCGGAGAGTTTGTGTCAGGTCCGAGAAAAAAACACGCCCCGGCGCAGGGCGGCGGGGCGTGGCTTCGATCTCGATAACTGCGGTCGGCGCTTACACCCCGACCGGCGTATCTATCTCAATCCGGTCAATCATCCCTGCAGGAGCTGGAGGACCGACTGGCTCGACGCGTTGGCGAGCTGCAAGACGGTCGTGCCCGACTGACTCAGGATCTGTGCGCGGGTCAGCGCGCTGGTTTCCGCGGCAAAGTCGGCGTCGCGGATCGCAGAGCTGCTCGCCGTGAGATTCTCGAGCGCGCTGTTCAGCGAGCGGGTGTTTGGCTCCAGCACGTTTCGCTGGAAAGCGCCGAGCCGTCCACGCAGGATGCTGACCTCGTCGATCGCCCGCTCCAAGATGTCGCTGGCGATCGTGAAATCCTTGCTCTTCAGGCTGGCATCGATGGAGTTGCTTCCACCGGTGGTGAGCGAGCTGAGGTACTGCATGGTGCTGCCAACGAGCACTCCGCCCAGGTTCGAGGCCGCGACGCTCTGGGTCGCGAAACTCGCCTGCTGCGAGGCCGAGACATCCGGTCCGAGCTGGAAGAGCGAACCGCCCCCGGTGATGTCGAAGTTGCTCGCCGTGCCGCTGACGGTCGTGGCGAAGAGCGCGGACAACTGCATGTCCATCGAGAGGTTGGGCGAATTGACCTTGATCTTGAGGCCATCGCCGGTGGCGAGTGCGCCGTTGACCAGGGCCTGCACGTTCTGACCCTCATCGCGCTGGCCGACCGAGATGGTGCCGTTGCCGATGAGGGTGGACCACGCGAAAGGCACGCCCGCCGGTGCGGGAAGGTTGTTCGTGACTTTGTAGAGGTTGTTGCTGAAGGCGTCGGCGGCGAGCGCGGGGCCCTGGAGGCGCTTCACCGAGACAAAGGCGTTGCTGCCGTAGTCGGTGGAGCTGAAGACCATGCCGCTGGTCGGGTCGTTGTTGATGAGCGAAGCACGCACGCCGGTGAGGCTGGTCAGGTTGTTGACCGCCGCGACGACGCTGGTGAGCGAGGAGTTGCTCGTGACAGTAATAGTCTGCACGCCGCGGACGCCGGCGATCTGGAGCGTCGAAGAGCTGAGGATCGTGCCGGCCGCGGTGGGGGGCTGGAAGTAGAGCGCGCCGGTCTGGGCCGAGGCGACCACATTCACCTTGACGTTGTACGTGGCCTGGCTGATGAACGAGGCGTTCCAGACTTTGGCCTGCACCACCTCGTTGGGGTTGACGCCCGAGAGATTGTAATCAAGGCTGCCGTTCAGCAGTTTCAGCGAGCCGAAGCTGGCCGTGTCGCTGATGCGGGTGATGCTGGCGATCGCGGAATCGAGCTGGAGCTGGTTCGCGTTTCGTTCCGCGTCGGAGTTCGCGCCGGTGTTGGCGCTCTCGACGATCAGCGACTTGATCGAGTTGAGCAGATCGCTCACCTCCGACAGCGAGGCCTCCGTCGTGGAGATCACGTTGGCGGCTCGGTCCGAGTTGCTGATCCCCTGGTTCACACCGGAGATGTTCGAGCGCAGTCGTTCCGAGATGATCATCCCCGCGGGGTCGTCCGCGCCGCGGTTGATCCGCAGCCCGGTACTGAGACGCTCGAATCGCGTCTGCAATTCAGACTGGATGCTGCGCAGATTCCTCTGTGCGAGCACGCTTGGGATGTTTGTGTTTATCCGGGCCATGGCAATCCTCCGTGATTGCGAGCGGCGGTCTGACGAGATCCGTTGTCAGCTTTGCCTGGGAATCCTGCTTCGGTCTGGTTTCGGGAACGGTGATTCGGGTGATGGATATCGCTCAGGCCGTGCGTGACTGCGCCCTCTTGGGCACGGCCGGCGCGTCGGTCAGAGTCAGATCCGGGTTCGGACGCGCGGGGCCGGCGGCCAGCCTCGCGGTCTTCGACGTGTTGATGGTCTTTGCGGGTCCGGGTGAGATCGAGGGATCGATCGAAGCGAGCGTCGCGCCGGGCGTGATCGCCCGCGATGCCTGCTTGTTCTCCGCCTTGATCGCCTCGTAGATTTCCTTGCGATGTACCGCGATCCGGGTTGGGGCCGTTATGCCCAGACGAATCTTGTCCCCGCGGATATCCACCACGGTGATCTCGATTTCGTCCCCGATCATGATCGTTTCGTCGCGCTGACGCGAGAGCACCAGCATGAAGAGCCTCCTTGCCGTCTATGGAGCTCGGTTGGGTGTGAAGGAACAGGGAAGAGCGCGGCGAATGCGTGCGGGGTGAGCGCCCCGATGTTCGCAGTGTTGTGGTGCCGCACTTTCGCATAAGTTGCTCCCGGGCGATCCGTCGCCCAGAAGCCTGCGTCGATCTCGGATTCAGGCCGACATGGCCTTGCGGCTCGGTGCCGCAGCGCCGACGGTCATCAGCGGATGCCGCACCGTCC
Source organism: Phycisphaerales bacterium (assembly GCA_016793015.1). Lineage (GTDB taxonomy): Bacteria > Planctomycetota > Phycisphaerae > Phycisphaerales > UBA1924 > JAFEBO01. Next base: position 4,918 of record JAEUJD010000215.1, on the reverse strand, counting down.
AACGCTTTTCGGCGAGCACCACCTGCTCGCCCGTTCGATTGAGTGTGTTGATGACCAGCGGGCCCTGGAGGTTGCCCGTCAACTGACGATCGATCTTGTTGACAACGACAAAGACCTGCGCGTCATCGAGCTTGGCGAGACCGAGCTCGGCCATCTGCTCCGGCCGGATCGGCACGGAATACTCCGGTACGAAGATCATCGGATCGGTGACCACGAAGGCCAGGTCCGGATCTTCGAGCGACTGCAGCCAAAAGAAGCAGGCGTCCTCCGCCGGCTCGAGCAGGCAGAAACGCTTGCAATCCGCGAAGCCGAGCAGTCCCTTCTGGAAACTGATCACCCGATCATCCGCGATATTGACTGTCCCAAACCTGCTGGTGCGAACTTCCATCGTCGCGCTCCCGCGAAACCGGCCGGCAAACTACGGATCGCGCCCGGCCTCCCTGGCCGGCGACGTCCTGTCACCCGAAAGTTCCCGCGGCCGAGGCGGAACGGGTCTGTCGATCCAATCCGTGAGCCGGGTCTTTCAACCGGGCCCGAGTTTCAGCTAGCTCAAGAAATCCAGCAAACTGATCGACTGCATCCGGGCGGTCGTTTGCAGGCTCGCGGCGAGCTGGGTCTGCAGCAGACTGAACCGCGACGCGGCACTGGCGAAGTCCACGTCTTCCATCTCCGACCGAACCTTCGTGTCCACGGCGCTGCGGTCCTCTTCAACCTGGGAGGCAAACGTGACGCGTTGGGCGTAGCCGCCCACCATGCCGCGGGTCTCCCCGATCAGGCCGTTGACACGATCGATGTTCTCTCCAGCAAGCTGGATGCCAGAGACGTCGTTGGCTGTGAGGGCGTCGCGAAGATCGATCAGATAGCTCATCAAACTGTCCACCCGCACCTTGGCCGTGTCCGTGCCCGAATAGGTGCCCGTGGTCGAGCTGTAGGAGCCGTTTAGCAGCCCAAGCTGCCCCGCGGCAGTCGAGTTGTTGGCCTGCGAAACAGTCATCGCATTCGCGAAAGTGCCGTTCTGCACGAGCGTGATGCCGTTGGCTCCGTCGGCGAGCTGCGCAACAACATCGGTTGCGAGCAAACCTTGCGCGGGCAGCTGCGATGCGATCTCGGAGTTGATGCGGGCTAGGACCGTTTGAACGCTGACGACATCCTGCGGCCGGAGATCGACCTTCACGGTCGCGCCCGGCACGGCGTTTCCGACGGTGATCTTGAAGTCGTAGTTCAGTTCGGGGTCGGCGGTGTTGGTGACGGGGTTGATGACGCCGTTGACGACCTGGACACCCTTGCCGTTGTTGAAGTCCTTGAGCATGGTCGCGGCGGAGAAGGTGCGGATGCCGAGGCGGGTGGCGGTCGAGTTGTTTCCCGCGACCTCTTCGATCGACATGGACTGGGCTGCGCCCGAGGCAACCTCGTTGACGATGTCGATGCCGTTTCCGTTGGCGTTGATTTCAACGCGAAGACCCATGTTGAGCGATTCGATCGAGCTCTTGATGTCTTCGAGGGTCGTTGCGCCCGAGAGGTCCACGGTCGCCCCGCGGCCCATGTTGTTCACGCGGATGCTGCCGAGCGCGCCGGTCACGCCCGCGAGGGCCGAAACCGGCGTGGTCCAGGTGAGCTTGGCATCAAGCCCGGTTGCATTGGCGTTGCCGGGTGTAAACGCCGCCGTGGACAGGCCCAGATCCTGCCCGGTGATGCCCGACCCAATATCGGAGAACACGAGCGAGCCGCCGGTCGCGACGTTGATCTGAAGCGCTCCGCCGCTCGTGGTTACGCCCGCACCCGCGAGCACCGTCACGCTGTTGTCTGTTTCGTACTTCCGGATCGCATTTGTGAGTTTGGTGACGACATCCTGCACGGTGTCGGCGCCCGAGAGATCCACGGTCGCGGTGGGTCCGCCGTTGAAGGCGAACTCGACCGGACCGAGCGAAACACCCAGCCCGCGAGCGCCGTTCAGGTCTTTGAGGCGGGTGGAGGCGGTCAGATTCGGGTTGAGATCGGCCGTTCCCTTTGTGCGAGCGGAGGTTGCGCCGACAGCTTGCGATGCGCCGAGCGTGATCGGTACCGAATCTGCAAAGCCCAGGTCCGCGAGTAGCCCGTTTCCCTGCCCGAGATAGCGGAACCCGCCGTTCATCTCGACCATCGGTGCCGTGCCGGGCGTGCTGCCTCCGAACACATAACCGCTGACGCCCTGGCGATTGGCTGTTTTCAGCAGGCCTTGGATGAGTTGATTGACCACGGTCGCCTGACCCGCACGCTCGGTGGAGGAAGAAGTGGCGTTGATCTGCGCGAGCGCGATCTGCTTGGCCTGAAGCGCCACGTCTGAAACCTCGCCCAGCGCGCTGTCCAACTGCCCGAGCGCCGCGTTCGCGTTGCTGAGGTTGCGCTGAATCTGCACACCTTGCGCGGCACGCCTCGCGATCGCCTGAATCCCCGCGTACCGCACCGGATCATCGCTCGGCCGCGTGATCTCCTTGCCGGTCGAAAGCTGGTTCTGCACATCCAGCATCGAAACCTGGGTCCGGTTGATGTTGCCCAGCGTCAGATTGCTGAACAGCATGTTCGGAACGCGCGCGATGCTGGAAGGGAAGTAGGTCATCCGGGGGGCACGACGCAAAGCCCGTGCCGGACGCGAAAGAGAGAGAACGCGGAGTGCGCGGGGGGGAGGAGGTACGCGGAGAAGGCGGGAAGAGATTGAACGGGACTTTCCGCGTGTCTTTCGCCAAACTCCTCTCCGCGAAACTCCGCAGTCTCCGCAAACTCCGCGTTCTCTCTTCGTCTGCGTGGTCAGATGATTTGCATGAGCGAGGTAAGCAGCTGATTCGAGATATCGATCAGCCTCGCCCCCGCCTGATACTGACGCTGGAAATTCAGCAGGTTCAGCGATTCCTCGTCGATGGAGACGCCGCTCAGGCTGGCCCGCTGGGCGTCGAGGCTTTCCCGCACGCTGGTGGCGGCGGCCGCAGTCGTCTTTGCCGCGGCAGTTGCGACGCCCACGCCCTGCACGGTGTCGGCCCACATTGCACCGATCGTGCGTCCGTGCAACTCCGAGAGCGTCTGGCTCTGGAGCTTTGAGAGTTCCAACGCGGTTCCGTTCTCGACAAACGAACCATTCACCATGCGCCCCACCTGCAGCTTGTTGGGGTCGGCAGCGAGGTCGCTCCGCACTGCGATGTCGGTCGCGTTTTTGCCGGTGAAGAAGCTGTTCACGCCCAGGAGCGCGAGGGCGCCGCTCGAATCATCGCTGAAGCTGAAAGAAAAGCCATTCTGGGCGTTTACCTGGAGCTTGCCCTCGGCGTCGAAACTCGCCGAGATGCCCGGGATCGCCCCGAGCGCCGCACGGATCGACTCAGCGGAGGTGTCGTTGGCAAAGCCCGGGTTGCCGCTGTTGTCTATGCCGTCGAGGTCGACGTCGATCCGGACCGTCTGGGTGGCGTTGGTGCCTGTTTGTTTGACCGTGATGTAGAAACCGCCACTCTTGGCTTCAAACGGAAGGCTTGATGTCGCGGAGTTGTACACGTCGTTGAGCGAGCGTGTGCGGTCGGCGGTTGCGAACGAGAGCGAGCCCGAGGCCGTGGTGAGGCCGTCCTTGTTGGTGCCGGTCGAGTGCAGTTTGTTGACCTCGAAGATCAACTGGCTCGCGATCTTGTTGAGCGCTGCGCCCGTCTGTTCAACGCTGGTTCCGCGATCGCTGAGCAGCGCGCCGATCTGGCCCGACTGAATCCCGAGGAACTCGCTGTTGTCCTTGGCCTTCACACTGACCTGGAGCGAGCCGTTGATCTCGGTCATGTCAAAGCGGATGCCGCGGGAGTGCCCCGCCAGCACCACGGGCGTGCTGCCGATCAGGATGTTCATCGAGCCGTCGTTCTGATCGACCGCCGTGACATCCACCAGTTTGGAAAGTTCTCCGATGACCTGGTCGCGCTGATCGCTGTGCTAGTTGGCAAGTCCCTGCCCGCTCTCGCTGTTTGAGATTCGCACGTTGAGGTTCGCGATGGTCGACAGCATTTGATCCGCCCGCTCGACACCCGAGGCGAGCTGCGCGTCGATCTGCGACTGAATCCCGCCCAGATCCTTCTGCATCTTCCGCAGATAGTCGGTGATCTGCCCGGCCTGCTGGACGACGACGCTGCTGCTCTTGGACAGATTGGCCCGCTCGGACCAGATGTTGAAAAAGCCCTGCAATCTCGACGAAAAATCGTTGTTCGTCAGTTCGCCAAGCGTCGCTTCGAGCGAGCCGAGCGTCTGGTGCTGCTGCGCCGAGGCGGCTTCATCCGCTGCGCCGTTCCACATCCGGTTCTGCAGCGCCGCATCGATCTGCCGGCGCACATCGCGCACGCTGACGCCCCGGCCCGACTGGCTCCCGGCCGCCGTGCCCCCGTCGCCCACCGGAAGGAACGACGCGATCTGCCGGCTGTACCCCGGCGTGCCCACGTTGGCGATGTTGTTGCCCGCGACCTGAATCCCGAGCTGGCTCGCGGTCAGCGCCGAGCGTCCGATCAACATGGCGGCGGTCAGGCTCATTCACTTCCTTTGAAAACGGGTTCAGACTCAGAGCCGAACGTCCAGGCTCGTCACGATCGGCGCACCCGCCGCGACCGCGCCGCTCTTGGCGTACGTCCCCGAATGGCTCAGCGAGCTGGCGACCTGTCGCATCAGCCCTTCCATGTGCGCCAGCAGCACGCGGCTGACCACCCGCACGACGTTCTGCTCTTCCTGCACGCGAGCGACCAGGGCCTTCAGGCGATCGGACATATCCAGCAGATTGGCCCGAAGCGTCTCGGGAGCGCACCGGGCCAGATCAGACAGGCGTGCGATTGATGCCGGCAACGGGCGGATTTCCACTTGAGCCCGCTTCACAAGCGACTGGCGGCGCGATTCGAGTTCGGCGATCGCCGCCAGCGTGGCGCGCTCGGCCTGC
>JAEUJD010000165.1 GCA_016793015.1 Phycisphaerales bacterium | reverse complement strand
ATTATGCAAAAAGCACGCCGTCACCCCTCTTTTGGAGGAGGCTCCGACCGCTTGTAAGCGCACGGTTTCAGCTACTCTTTCACCCCGCTCGTCGCGGTAGTTTTCATCGTTCAGTCGCCTTACTGGTTCGCTATCGGTCGTTGAGGAGTATTTAGCCTTGGAGGGTGGACCCCCCGTGTTCAACCCGGGTTTCCCGAGCCCGAGTTTACTCAATGGGCATCCCCAATATGTGGTTACAGGGCTGTCACCTTTTGAAGCGCAGCTTTCCAGCTGCTTCACTCACAAAATTGGTTCGTCCGCGTTCGCTCGCCGCTACTTGCGGAATCGCTGTTGCTTTCTTTTCCTGTGGGTACTGAGATGTTTCACTTCTCCACGTTCGCTTCTAACACCTATGCATTCAGTGCTAGATACCCTTGCGGGTGGGTTGCCCCATTCGGAAATCCCTAGATCTCAGCCTATTTACCGGCTCCCTAGGGCTTATCGCAGGTTTTCGCGTCCTTCATCGCCTCTCAACGCCAAGACATCCGCCGTGCGCCCTTCGTGCCTGATCACCAACCTGACGCCGCGATGTTTTCTCTTTCGGATTGCTCCGTCCAATTCCACACCTCGTAGCCAGATCGATACCCCATGGGCCTGAATACCCATGGTCTCGCTTCGTCTTGCTTCTGCCTTGCGGCTCGAGCTTGATTCAGCGAAAAGGCCAACCTGAATTGCGCTTCGAGAGTCCGTTGATTTCTGAACGCCTCAAGCTTCCCTTGCGAGTTGCCCTTGGCGTTCTGATTTCTCCGATCTCGATTCTTACTTGCTTCTCTATTGCACTTGACACCTGGCCAGGAGTTTCCTCCAAAGGGCTCAAGGTGCCTAGTCGTCGTGATCCCGGCCCTTCCCAAGCCGAACACGGCACGCCCATGTGAACATGGTGCATCCGCATTCGACCGGTATTCGCCGAGATCGAAAATCTTCTTCCAATCTCCGGTTGTCAAAGATACCCGTCGCCGTGGCCAAAGCCCCGGTGATGAGCCGGGCTGGTTTTCACCAGTCCGGTGTCCGCTCCTTTTGGGTGCGGAGGGAAGTCTAGGAGGACCCCCTCAAGGGTCAAGCGCGGGACAAAAGACTTTTGCGAGACTCTTCCAAATATTGTGCCTGCAAGGCTTTACAGAAACTGAACGGAAGCGCCCTTTCGGCCGGCTCATCCCCCTGCGGACTTTGCCGAGGCATCGACGCGCTTGTAAAGGGGGCTTTCGCGGTCCTTTTCGGGGCTGCGGACGATGACATTGCCGTTGATATCGCGGAGAACGGCGACGAATGTGGGCGTGCCGCCGGCGTTGGGAACGGGTGAAATATCCAGCAGAATGACGCCGTCGAGGGTGACGCGGATGTTGTCGGGGGCGACAAACGGGGGCTGGGCGGCCGCGGCTGGGGCTTCGGCACCGGGTGCCGGAGCGGCCGCGCCGGGAGCGGCCGCGGCTGGTGCCGTGGGTGCTCCGGCCAGGTTCTTGGGCAGGTTGATGTTGCCCGAGAGGGGGTCGCCGATGTTCATGCCGGCGGTCTGCTTGCGGTAGTGGCCGAAGTAGAACTTGTAGAGCTCGACGGAGGCGCGGGCGGCACCGAGATCGTTGTCGGGTGTGGCGCTCGTGACGAAGAAGTACTCGGCGCGATCGACATCGACGGTGTTGCTCCACTCAGACCATGGGCTCTTGATGATGCTGGCGGCGGCGAGGTTCTGCTGCGGCTGCTGGAGCAGGGCCTGACGACCAAAGAGCGGGTTGTTGACACCGACGCGGAGGCGATAGCGGTAGCGTTCGCCGGGCTGGGCGGTGGCATCGTGGACCCAGAACTTGACGGAGTCTTGAGCGAGCAGACTGGTGACGACGGGGGCTGCTGCGGCGGGAGCGGCGGGATCTGCGACGGCCTGGGGATTGATCTTGGCGATTTCTTCGGTGAGGAGGCGTTCGCGGGTTTCGAGGCCGGTGATCTGGCGTGTGAGGCGGTTGCGTTCGGCGGCGTTGTTCACAACCGGCGGGGCGGGAGCGGGCTTCGGGGCCGGAGCCGGAGCGGCGCCGGGGGCGGGCTTTTCAGGGGTCTTGGGTGGTTCGGGCTTTTTGGGTTCGTCTTTGGGGAGCTTGTCGAGTTCTTCGCGTTTGGTTTTGAGATCGGCGCGGACCTTTTCGAGGTCGGCCTGTTTGGCGACGAGGATACCGGGATCGACGCCGGCCTTGGCGCGGGTGGCGGCGGCGGAGGGCGGGACCCATTCCTGGGTGCCGAGGGTTTTGTAGAAGGCGGGGCGGAGGATTTCGGAGGATTGCTGGCGGGCGTTGATCAACTGGGACTGCATGTCGCCGGTGGACTTGACGCTCTCGTTCCAGCCGACGATGAAAAGGTGGCGGCCGAGCATGGCGGGGAGGACGACGCCTTTATCCCAGGAACCGTCGGACTTCATCTGCTCGCGTTCGACTTCGACGACGACGGCTTCGATGCTTTCGCGCCACCAGCCCTGGGGCATGGCTTCGAGTGCGCCGGCGCCGTCGGGATCGGCGAGGAGCGAATCCACGAAGGCCTTGATGTCGATCGAGGATTCGACGCTGACGAAGGGGTGGTCGAAGGGCTGCTCTTTGGGGAGGAGCGCTGCGAGTTCGGGGTAGGCGGCGGTTTCGTCGGCGCTGATGGTGGACCAGAACGAGGCGGCGACGGCGGGAGCGGGCTGGGGGAGGACGACTTCGGCGAAGAGTGCGTCGGTGACCTTGACGCTGGTGGCGCCGAGGGCGACTGCGGGACCGAGAGGGCCGATGCGGGGGCGGGGAGCGATGCCTCCCTTGACGAGCTTGTCGAACTCGGACTTCATGTCCTTGCCGGCGGCTTCGAAGCCTTCGGGGAGCGCGGGGGATTGCGACTCGAGTTTGCCTTTGAGAACGGCGGCGGCCTTCTTGACAGGTTCGTAGGCCTGGGCGGGGGGCACGGTGTCGCTGCCGATTTTGACTTCGTTGGGGCTTGTTAGAAACTGCTGCGCGATGACGGCGAGGAGCACGAGAATGGCGAGAACGATGACGACCTTCTCGACGTGCTGCTCGATCGGATTGATTCCCTTGAGCTTCATTGCTGTTCCTTGTGCGGGCGTGAGGGGCGTGTGGTCACGCTCTGCTCGAATTGGTTTATTTCGGGCCTTCGGCGGGGGGATGCGATGCGTCGGCGGGTGGGGCGCGATCGGGGAGACCGAGACCTTTGCGGATGGCATCGGGGAAGAGGGGCTCGGTCCACGAGCGGAGCCAGGTGAACTCGAGATCGAGTTGAACGCGGACGACGCTTTCGTCGCCGTAGTAGTAGCCTTCGGCGAGGTCCTGCCAACCGTCGACCTTCTCCATGGCGAAGCCGGTGATGAAGGCGAAGTTGGTGCGGCCGACTGCGTTGAAGAGTTCGGGCAAGCGCGAGCTCGAAACGATCATCGTGACGCGGGCGCGACGGACGTCGTACTCGGTGGATGAGGAGTCGGAGTGGCCGCTGATGGAGGTGGCGAACTCACCGGCAGCGGCGGAGGCTGCGGCGCCGCCTCCGCTCACGTCGTTGCCGATGCCTTCGGAGGCGGTCTGAGCGCGCCAGGGGAGGATGTCGATTTTTTCGATGCGTTTGACGACGGAGTCGCGTTCGCTGGTGAGCTTGCCGCTGTCGCCGGTGTTGGCGGCGCGGACGATTGCAAAGACATCCTGGAGCAGCCAGAAATCGGACTGCCAGAGGAACGTCTGACGGACGTTGGGCGGCGTGGCGGGCGCGGCCAGCAGGATCTGATTTGCGCCGCCGATGGAGGCCGAGCCTTGCGACATTCCGCTGCCGGGAGCGGACGAGCCGCCGGCGGAGGGGAAGATGCGCATATCGGCGTAGACAGAGACTTCGCTTGCGCGCCGGACGTATTCGGCGCGGCGGGCATCGAGCAGGAGGCGGGAGAGGGATTCCTTTTCGTTGGCTGTCAGCTCGCGTGCGCCGCCATTGCCTTTGATCTTTTCGGTTTCGCGGCGGAGGATGTCGTTGAGCTGGGCTTCGAGCTGCGAGGAGACGACCGGGCCGCCGGCGCGGATGGAATCGAGCAGGCCCTGGTAGGCGGAGGGCGTTCCCTGTGCGGGATTTCCCGCGAGTTTCTGCACGAAATCGAGGGGCTTTGCCTGTTCCTGACCGGGGGAGGGCGCGGGGAAGAGGCCGTCGATGAGCGGCTTTTTGTCTCCCTTGTTGAAAGCTTCGGCGACTTTCACAACGCTTTCGCGCTGATCGAGCAATTGCTTTTTGCGTTCGGCGAATTTCTGCGTGAGGACGGAGTTGGGGGGTGACGAAAGCTCAACGGCCTTGGGGTCGCCGGCGACGATCGGGAGCGCGTAAGTGACCTTGAGGTTGTTGACCTTGGTGAGCAGATCGCCGGCGGTCTTCTGCTGCTCGTCGCGGATGCGCTCGTTCCAGGCGGAGCTGAACCACCAGGTTGTGCCGAGCACGGCGAGCATGAGGACGCAGAGGGTGGGGATGAGCCAGTTCTTTTTGAGCCAGGGGAGGATGTTCTTCAAGGCTTGACCTCCGGCTGCTGCGGGGGAAGTTTGGATGCGGTGAAGGAGATGGTGAAGGTTGTGGGCGGGGGCGTGCCGTCGGGGGCTTGAGGCCTGAGGGCGGCGATCGGCGCGATCGCTTCGAGGCTCGCGGCCTTGCCGTCGGCTGGGCCGCCGGGTGTGGAAGCGATCGGAGCGGGCGTTGAAGGTGCGTTGTGCGGCGCGTTTGCGGCGCTCGCGACTTCCTGACGCCAGGGAGTCTGCGAGACGAAGATCTCGTAGGGAATGCCGGGGCGCTTGGAGTTAGCGCGGAGCCAGGAATCGAGCGTCGCGAGGATGAACTTCTGGGGTTCGGGCTGATTGGTCGTGGCGACAAGCGTGACGACGACGCGGGGACGATCGGGGGGTCCGAGAGGCCCGGAACCCGAGAGATCCGCGGTTTGTGCTGCGCTGCTCGAGACTTCGGCGCTGGGCGGGAAGTAGGCCGTGGTCATTTTGTCGACGCGGAAACCATCTGGGACCGAGGCGGTCGAGCCGACGTCTTTGGCCCACGTAGCGGCACGCTTGGTTGAATCTTCAACCATCAAGCCCACGTCGTTCACCAGGTGCGGATAGAACGCGCGGTTGTCGAGCATCGCGATCATCTTGGCGGCGCGCTCGTCGGGCGTGACCGCGCCGACCACGCCGGCGGCTTCGGCTTCCTGCTTGAGCTTGTTGCCTTCGTTGATGGCGGACTGGATGTTGGGGACGTCCGGGTCGGCGGCGGAGGCCGCGACGGCGTTTGAATCGAGGAACGGCCGGACGAACATCGCGATGCCGGCGGCGGCGACGATTCCGGCGGCGGCGCCGAACCACTTGACCTTGCCCTTCCACATCGCTTCGCGGATGATCGAGACGGGCATGAGGTTGGCGTTGATCGTGCCGGCCCCGACACCCTGGAGGGCGAGGCCGAAGGCGGTGGTCATGTCGAGGGCGCGATCCTTGAACTTGGCGGCGCGTTCGCCGCCGTCTTTGCCGCCGTCGAGGGTGAGAAGGTTTGCCTTCTTGAACTCTTCGACGCGGTAGACCTCGATGCCGAGCTGTTGCTTGAGGTATTTGCGGAGGCCGGGGAGATTGGCGGTTGCGCCGATGAGGATGACGCGCTGGAGGTTCGCATCCTTGTGCAGCGACTGGTAGTAACCGATGCTGCGCTGGATGTCCTGCCCGAGATCGGTGAAGACGGGACGCATCGCCTGGAAGACCTGGCGGGCGTGCTTGGAATCTTCGGCTTCCTGCTTGAGTTTCTCGGCCTTGGGGTAGCCGATCTGGAATGCGCTCACGAGGGCTTCGGTGAACTGGTGGCCACCGAGCGGGAAGGTGCGGACCCACATGCGGCCGGCTTCGGAGATGACGAGATCGGTGCTGGTGGTGCCGATGTCAACGACGATGGTGCCGGGGGTTTTGTCGTTGAATTCGAGGTCGTAGGCGAGGGCGTTGAAGACGGCGATGGGGCCGAGGGTGACGAAGCCGGGGGTGAGGCCGACATCCTGGAGCATCGTGAGGCGTTCGCTGATGCGTTCGCGGGTGATGGCGAAGATGCCGACTTCGATCTCGGGGCTGTCGGGGCTGATGAAGGTCTGGTAGTCCCATTCCACCTGTTCGAGCGGGAAGGGGATCTGCTGCATCGCCTCGAACTTGACGATGTCGGGGACTTTCTTGGGCTCGACCGGCGGGAGCTTGGCGAAGCGCGCGAAGCTGGAGTGGCCGGGAACGCTGACGGCGATCTGCGTTTTGCTCAGGTCGTACTGGCTGACCAGTGTGCCGAGGGAGACGCGGAGGACGTCGGCGGGATCGACGCCGGGGGTTGAGAGTGTGCGCGGGTGATCGATGATCGCCATGTCGAGCACATTGACGCGCTCGCCGACGTTCTCGATCTTGACGGCCTTGATGGCAGCGGCCCCGATCTCGATACCCCAGCAGATGTTCGAACTTGGCATACCTTGATTTCCGGGCCCCTGCGCGGGTGCGCAGCGGCCGAAGCGAGAACGTGCAAACCGGAGACCCGCGACGCGGGTTGTTCCGCCCCCTCCCAAACCCATACGGCGCGACCGGTTCACCGGAACGACGAGCCGACGGCATCACGCTCCGACGGGCGGAGGCGTGAAACGGACGCGATCCCGAACGATTCCACGCCCGGGGGTGCCCTTGCGTCCGGATGGTACACAAAGCGGCCCGGCTTTGGACACTACGGAGCAAAGGAAGGTTGTGTTTCGATTGGAGGGGGAGGGGCGACGCGCAAAAGTGAAAACAGCGGTCGCTACTCCTCTCTCTCCCAGACGAGCCGTGCCGCTGTTCCCACGAAATTTCGGGCTGTGGTGTGCTGCCCTCGGGGATTGAGCGGAATTGGCTCAAAGCCGAGCGGCGGGCGACGCAATGTACCGGACGCAAAGCGTGGAACACAAGCGTGTTTTGGCGACTTTGCGCGGAACTCACGCGGAAAGTGAGGGGTCAGGGTCGGGCGGCGATGGGCGGGGCGGGAGAGACGATGACCGAGGGTTCACCGGGGATGGTGCCGCCGCTTTTGAGGGCTTCGAGGACTTTGGGGGCGATGGCCCGGGTGACCTCGCTCACCTTGTTTTTCGCATCAAATTCGGCGGATTCGGCGAGAGCCTGATCGACGGTGTAACCCTGTGCGGCCATGCGGAGGAGCGCGATGGCGCAACTGGTTCGCTGGGCACCGGTGGCGCAATGGATAAGGACGGGCTGGTTTTCGGGATTGAGGGCGAGGCGGAGGGCGGCGAGGTATTCGTTGGGATTGCCGGAGGCGTCGCCGACGAGGTTGAACTTGTAGCGTTGGATGCCCAGGGCTTGGGCGGTGAGTTGCTGGCGGCGATCGCGCGGGTCGCCATCGGGGGCGATGCCGAGGTCGATGATCGTTTTCAGGCCGGTTTGGCGGGCCAGGTGTTCCATGGCGGCCGGGGAAAGCTCGGAACTGCGGTAAACCTTGCCGGGGAGAACCTCCGCGAGGCGTTTGGGCCAGAGGTCGGGCTTGATGGCCTTGTAGGAGAAAACGGCGAGGCCGATGATGAGGGCGGCGGCGAGGGCGGCGCTGAGGAGGGAGCCGAAACCGGCGGGCTTTGTTGGGGGTTTTGACACCGGGTGGATGTTACGCCTTCGAGCTTATTTCGGTCGGGGGAAATGCAAACCCCCACCCCACCCCCACCCCCCCCCCACTCACACCCCGGACGTTTCGGAGGGGAAATGTGGAACGCTTTCAGCGTGCAGGGAATTCACATCTGCCGCGGAGGGCGTTGCTCGAAGACTCGCTTCACCCTCGGCTCCATTCTGTCAGCCCATTCGGGCTGAAAAGCAGCCCCACTCCCTACCAAGATGCGTTCTGGGAGATTGTGTCTTTGCAATTTCGCTCACGGAGGGGCTCGTGAATCGGCCTCTGAGTAGTATCAATCATGGGCCGCCAGGCAATGCCAACATCGGAAGGTGCGGGAAATTCGGGGCCGGTCCGGCGTGGGCCGGCGTATCCGGCGGCGGTCGAGAAGCTGATCGATGAGTTTGCGAAGTTGCCGGGGATCGGGCGGAGATCGGCGGAGCGGCTGGCTTTTTATGTGCTGAAGAATGATGAGGCGACGGCGAGCGGGCTGGCGCGGGCGATTGTGGATGTGAAGCAGAAGATCAGGCACTGCGCTATTTGCTGGAATCTGGCGGATGGGAAGGTGTGCGGGATCTGCGACAATGCGGCGCGGGATCGATCGCAAGTGCTTGTCGTGGAACAACCGAAGGACTTGATTGCGCTCGAACAGACGGGGATGTATCGGGGGACGTACCACGTTTTGATGGGGAGGCTGAGCCCGCTGGATGGGGTGGAGGCGAGCGATCTGACGGTGTCGGACCTGGTGAAACGGATCAAGGACCCGGCATCGAACGCTGGCGGTGTTCCGATAACTGAGATCATTCTCGGACTGAACCCGACGCTGGAGGGGGATGGGACGGGGCTTTTCCTGCAGCATGAACTAGAATCGGTGGGAGCAGGGAAGGTCGGTATCACTCGATTGGCACGGGGTTTGCCGAGTGGCAGCCAATTGGAGTATGCCAACAAGGCGGTTTTGGCCGATGCCATACAGAGCCGGCAGCGGATGAGCGGGTAGGGCTCAGTCGCGGTGCCGCAAGAAGGAGACACCGCCCGGAAGGGCGGTGCCACGGCATATGCGGTTTGAGACATCGCAGCACATGAAGATGGGCCAGCACATGAAGCTGGCGCCGCGGATGATCCAGTCGATGGAGATTCTGCAGATGCCTTTGGCGGAGTTGCAGGAGCGGATTCAGCAGGAACTGGAGAACAACCCGACGCTGGAGTTGATGGAGCGTGAGGGGGAAGCGGAATCGGAAGTGACGGGGGATGATGTTGATCTGGTAGTGAGCGTGGATGAGGATGGGGATGGGGATGAGTCGGACGGGCCGGTTTCGGAGGATGAGCGGGAGTTGGATGTCGGCGATGATGTGGATGACTTTGCGCGGCTCGAGAAATACGAAGAGACGAACCCTGAGGCGGCGGAGAACGAGTTTGATGAGTCGCCGAAGGATGTAGGACAGAACGCGCCCGAGAGCGTGGAGAGCGCCGAGCAGCGGACGCGGGATGAGGACTTTGAGTACTCGCCCCGGCAGCGGACGGATGATGATCGCGATGCGAAGATGGAAGCGATGGCGGCGACGCCGGCGCGGGCGATCTCGCTGGGCGATCAGTTGCTGGAGCAATGGG
>JAEUJD010000153.1 GCA_016793015.1 Phycisphaerales bacterium | reverse complement strand
AAACCGGCTCAACCGACTTCTGCGGGAACAGGTCACCAACCCCGACCCCAATGCGATCCGGCTCAGCCCGACGCAGCTGCAAGTGCTGGCGGAATCGGACATTCCGGCGGGATCTATCCAAGGGGTGAGCCGCAAGAGACTGGGCGACGGCTTCTTTCTGGATCGGGTGCAGGGCGGAGAGGGACTGATCTACATCACACAGCAGGGAACGCCCCGGGTTGTGGTGTTCGGGCAGGACCCGAAGCTGGTGAAGCCGCTGTTTGCATCGGCCTGGTCGGACCGGCTGATGATCAACTCGCAGGGTCCGGACGAGCCGATCAAGCTCTTCTACCGGGACTGGAAGACGGGAACCATCACCCAGCAGGAAGTGGAACCCGATCTTCCGAAGCTGATCGAGTTCTTCGCCCACAAGCCCAGCCCGGAAGACCCGAGGCCGGGGCTGGGACTGAGCTACAGCGAGGTGGTCGGTGCGCTTTACGCGATCCACAAGGCGGGGGGCATGAACTGCAACTTTGCGACGGAGCGCGACCGTCTGCTGGCGGCGCTGACGGCGGCGAACGCCGGCCAGCGGAAGGAGCGCCCGGAGACGACCAAGGACCGGGCCGAGATCGTGGTGCTGGAGTCGCCCGAGGCGACGCTCACGCCGCGTGAGGAAGGCGGGCTCAAGCCGATCATCGTTCCGATCCCGCGTGAGCCGAATCCGAATAAGAAGAAGTAGCGACAGAAAAACTCGCATAAGCGAAGCGGATTCGTTATCATTCTGTCCACGCCAAGGACCCAGGGATCGGGTCGGGGTTTGGGCACGCGAGTGCGGCCCGCGCCCTTGCGACAGGAGGTTGCTCGCTTCATGCGCCTTGTCAAGCTATCGCTCGCCGGTTTCAAGTCGTTTGCCGACCCGACAGAGTTCGTCTTTGACGATTCGGTGACGGGGATTGTCGGCCCCAACGGCTGCGGCAAGAGCAACGTCGTCGATTCGATCAAGTGGGTGCTGGGCGAACGGAGCAGCAAGAGCCTGCGCGGCACCGAGATGCTCGACGTGATCTTCGCGGGCAGCGCGGGGCGCAAGCCCGCGGGCATGGCCAGCGTGACGCTGACGTTTGAAAACCCGATGAATGAAACGGCGGTGCTGGCCGCGGCGACTGCCGCGGGCGAGGCCGTTTCGATCGACGAGGCCGAGGTCGATGCGCTTGTCGCGCCCGAGGTGAAGAGCGAAGCAGCGGATGCGAACCTGGAAGACTCCGAAGGTTCGATCGTCGATTCGAGCGTGAAAGGCAAGCGTGGGCTGCCGATCGATGCCGACATGGTCGAGGTCGAGCGCCGGCTGTATCGGGATGGAACGAGCCAGTACCTGATCAACGGACGGCGTGCACGGCTTCGCGATATCCGCGAGTTGTTCATGGACACGGGCATCGGCGCGGATGCGTATTCGATCATCGAGCAGGGCAAGGTCGATCGCATGCTGCTCGCAAGCCCGCAGGAGCGCCGCTCGATCTTTGAAGAAGCGGCCGGGGTTGCCAAGTACAAGCAGCGCCGCGTAGAAGCGATGCGCAAGCTCGAGAAGACCGAGCAGAACCTTGCAACGACGAGGCAGCAGCTCGAGAGCACAGAGCGCCGGCTGAAGCTGGTGAAGGGGCAGGCGGCAAAGGCCCGGAAGTTCCAGACGCTCGATACCGAACTCTCGGCGTGGCGTACTGCGGTCGCGTTCGACCAGTACGACGACCTGCGTTCGCGGCTTGATGGGCTTGCGAGCCGCCAGAGCGACCTGGAAGGACAGCGAACGAGGGCGCAAGAAGAGGTCGGCACGCTCGATCTCAAGCGGCAGGAAGCGGAAGTCAGCCGCACGGAGAAGCAGACGATCGGTCGGGCGGCGGAGCAGGAGCGGCTGAATGTCGCGTTCCAGTCTTCGCAGGCCTCGCAGAAGCGCGAGATGGCGCAGCGGACGCTGGCGGATGTGACCACGCGGCTCGCGAGCGATCGGGTTCGGCTGGCGGGGCTCGACGAAGAGATGGTCAAGGTCGGCGCCGCGATCGCGGACACGAGCGAAACGCTTGCGGCCGAAGCGGAGAAGCGCGACGAGCAGGAGAGGGTGCTCGCGACGCTGACGGCCGAGCGTGCGACGCTGTTGAATGAGGCGCAGGCACGCGAGCAGGAATTGTCGCAGAAGCGGCGCCAGATGCAGCAGATCGACCGCGAGCGGGCGGGGCTGGTTGCATCCGCCGAGGCGGAAGAGCGTCAGTCGCGGGGGCTTGCGGATCAGATCGCGGGCCTTGAGCGGCGCGTCGAACAGATCGAAGCGGGCAAGCTCACCACCGAGCGCGATACCGAACAGGCGCGCATCGCGTTCGATCAGTTCGGGGCTGAAGTGTCGCGCCTCGAAGGCGAATTGGAGACCGCGCTCGCGGAGCTCGAACGGCTGTCGGGCGGGCGCGATTCGCTCGCAAAGCGCGTCGGGGAACTCCAGCAGGATCTTGCACGCATCGAGAGCCGGCGCGCGACGCTGCGCGAGATGGCAGAAGCCCATGTTGGCTACGCCGAGGCCGTCCGGGGTGTGCTCAAGGCTCGCCAGGAAGGACGCTTTGCCGGCGTGCAGGGTGCGCTGGCGGATCTGCTCGATGTGAATCCCGGAGCGACGCAGGCCGTGGAAGCGGCGCTCGGCTCCGGACTGCAGGCTCTTGTGGTCGCGACGCCGGCCCAGCTTCCGAGCGCGGAAGAGATTGCCTCGCTCGAAGGCCGCGTGATCTTCCTGCCTCTCGAAGTCGGCGTGCAGAACGCCGGGACGAGGCAGGGCGAGTTCCCGGGCACGATCACGGATGTCGATCCGGCGCTCGCTGAAAAAATCGTGCGGCTGGGCGCCATGGTCACGCCCCGCGCAGGCCTTGGGAACGCAGAAGCCCTCTCGCGGACGATCGATCGCCTGCTGGGCGAAACCTTTGTCGTGGATTCCATCGACAGCGCCCTCATGCTGGCGGCATCCGGTGTGCTCCCCGCCCGCGCTCGCTTTGTCACGCGCGATGGGCTGGTGATCGAGAGCGATGGTCGCGTGATCGCGGGTCCGCTCGGCGCCGACAGCGCCTCGGGCGTGGGCGTGCTCGAACGGCGCGAAGAAACCGGGCGGCTGGAAGATCAGGTGGCGCAGGTTCGGGCGCAGCTCGATGCCGCGAAGAGTGAACTGGCGACGGTGGGCAGCGCTGCGGCGGCGCTCGGCGAACAGACCGGCACCCTTCGTCGCCAGCTCTCGGAGTCGCAGCGCCAGGCGGTTGCGCATCACGGCCTGATGGAACGCAAGACGGCGGAACTCGCACGCATTGCTCGCGATCAAAGCGAATCCGGTCAACAGCTTGAAAACCTTCGTGCACGCCACAGCCGGTTGGCTCAGGAAGCGACCGAACTGCGTGATCGCGCCCAGAAACTTGCCGGATTGCTGGAAGAGCACGCGGCCCAGACACAGGAAGCCGAAGCAGCCTCCGCGGCATCGCGTGCACGCACCGAAGCCTTGTCCGAGCAGTGCACACAGGCCAAGGTCGCGGTCGAGCGGCTGACCTCGCAGGCGTCGGTCGCGCGGCGTGAGCTCTCACGCCTCGAACTCGCCCGCGACGAGGCCGAACGCCAGAAGCGTGATCTTGCGACGCACGAGCAGCAGGGCGCGGCCCGTGTGGAAGAACTGACGGCGGCGATCGCCGAAGCCGAGACGATGATCGAGCAATCGGGCGCGGCGCTCTCGGAAGTGTCGGCGCGGTCGGAGGCGATCTCGAAGGAGATTTCGGCCGCGAGCGACATCGTTGTGGAAGTCACCGAAGCGCTCAATACAGCCCGCGAACACGCCATGACGCTCGAACGCGATTGGAACGCGCTCGAGATCACGCGGCGCGAGCTCGAAGTGAAGCGCGAAACCGTTGAGGAACGCACGCAGCAGGAACTCAAGGTCGATCTGGCGGCGGAATATCCGCAGTATCGCGAGATGCTGGCGGCGGGCGATGTGACGAAGCCGGATTCCGGCCTTGCGGCGAAGTCGATCTCGGAGCTCAAGGAGCAGATCAAGTCGCTCGGCAACGTGAACCTCGACGCGATCGACGAAGAAGGAACGCTGGAAACGGCGAACGAGACGCTCGTGAGGCAGGTTGCGGACATGGATACCGCCCGCGGCACGCTGGTTGAGCTGATCGAGAAGCTCAATATCATCAGCAAGGAACGCTTCGGCGCGGTCTTCACCAAGATTCAGGAGCAGTTCGGCGGCGCCGACGGCATGTTCCGCCGGCTCTTTGGTGGCGGCAAGGCCGAGGTGCGGCTCATGCCCCTCGTGCGCGAAATCGAGAACGCCGACGGCACCATCAGCAAGGTCGAGACCGACGAGGTCGATCTGCTGGAGAGCGGCATCGAGGTCGTTGCCAAGCCACCGGGAAAGGAACCCCGCAGCATCAGCCAGCTCTCGGGCGGCGAAAAAACGCTGACCGCCGTCGCGCTCCTGATGAGCATCTTCCGCAGCAAGCCCTCGTGCTTCTGCATCCTGGACGAAGTGGACGCGGCGCTCGACGAGAGCAACGTGAACCGGTTTGGCCAGGTCGTGCGCCAGTTCACCGATCTCTCCCACTTCATCGTCATCACGCACAACAAGCGGACGATGCAGCAGGCCGACCGCCTCTTCGGCGTGACGATGCAGGAGCGTGGCGTTTCGACACGCGTCACCGTCAAGTTCGAGCAGGTCGGCAAGGACGGCTCGATCAAGACGGATGCGATCAAGGGCGACGCGGTCAAGGCTGACGGCGCGAAAGTCGCGGTTGCCGAGATCGAGCCCAAGACCGCCCCGATTCCGGAAGACGAGAAACCAGCCGGGCCGGGCCCGCTGCGCCGGGCGCTTGCCGCGATGCACGAACGCGAATCGCCGGTTGTCCCCAGCGACAACTGACGCTTCGGGCCGGTGATTCCGCTACGATCGGCCCGTGAACGAACGGAACGAAGACATCAATCAGTTGGCCGACAGCTTTCGCGCCGACTTTGCGGGTTCGCTCGAGCAGGTCTCGCGCGTGATCGTCGGGCAGAAGGACATTGTCGAGGGCGTTCTGGTCTGCCTCTTCGTCGGCGGGCACGTGCTGCTCGAGGGTGTGCCGGGGATCGGTAAGACTTTGCTGGTGCGCACGCTGGCGCAGTCGACAAGGTTGTCGTTCAGCCGCGTGCAGTTCACGCCCGACCTGATGCCAGCCGACATCACGGGCACGACGGTGGTGATGGAAAGTGCGGGCGAGGGCGGCCGGACCCAGCGCGAATTTCGGTTTCGTGAGGGACCGGTCTTTGCTCAGGTCGTCCTGGCGGACGAGATCAACCGCGCAACGCCGAAGACGCAATCGGCGCTGCTCGAGGCGATGCAGGAGCGGAGCGTCACCGTCGGGGGCACAACGTATCCGCTCCCTTCACCTTTCCTCGTGATGGCGACGCAGAACCCCATCGAACAGGAAGGCACCTACCCGCTTCCCGAAGCGCAGCTCGACCGGTTTTTCTTCAAGCTGATGGTTCGTCCTCCGGGGCGTGAGGACCTGGCCGAAATTCTGGAGCGGACCACCGGTTCGGCGGACGCCCTGCCGCAAGCAGTGATCGACGCGCCTCGCATCCTCGCCCATCGCGACCTGATCCGGCGTGTGCCCATCGCGCCGAGCGTGCGCGACTACGCCGTGAGACTGGTGCTCGCGACACAGCCCGCCTCGACCGTGAGCGGGAGATCGTTTTCAACGCCGATGGTCAACCAGTATGTGCGACTGGGCGCATCGCCCCGCGCCGCGCAGACTCTGGTGCTGGCGGGCAAGTGCCGCGCCCTGAGGCAAGGGCGGGTGACGGTCTCGACGGAAGATATCGCCGAGGCGGCTCTGCCCGCGATGAGGCACCGGCTCATCATGAACTTCGAGGCAAGTGCGGAGGGCGTGACCCCGGATTCCGTGCTGTCCAATATCGTGCAAACGCTGCCGTTGGAAGGCAACTGATCGACCGTGGACATTGAAACCGAGCGGCATCGGGCTGCGAACGACTTTCTCACACCGTGCCCAAGCACCATCGCATCCTCGCCTGCGCGTTGCTCCTCCCGCTGATCGGGTGCGGGTCGACCGCTCCTCCCAAACGGGATCCATCTCCATTCGGTCCGGCGCAGAGCACAAATCTGCTGCCTCCGCTCCCAGAGACCGACGAAAAGCTGCCGCTGTTCGCGGTCTTTGGCCAGACCCTCATCGTCCCCGCGTCGAGCGTGCTTGGTCCGGGCGGTCGGATCCCGCAGGCCAAACTGGACGACGGCCGCGAGGTGACGGTTTCGATTCGGCGCGTTCTGGTGGAACCGTTCACCCCCACGCAAGCGTTCGGAGCGCTCGAGAATTCGGCCTCGCGCTGGATCGGCCCGATCGGTCGGTGGCACGATTCGCCGGCGAAGACATCGCCGAAAACGATCGAATTTTGCGAGATCGAATTGCCTCCGGACGCGATCGGTCATTGGCTCTGGCTCGGCGCCCAGCACATCGATTTGGCGTGGATCCCGGCGGAAAAGCCGCTCAAGTTCGAGATCCCGAGCCTCTCACCCGAAGCGCGTGGCGATGCGTTCGTGCGCGAGTGCCTGCGGCTGGAAGGGATGAATCCGCTCGCGCGCTGGCGTTCGTCGCTCTTTGGAATCACGTTACCGCCGGCGACACAGGCCGCGATTCCATTCGCGCCCGATGCAACCGAAGCGATCGTTCGCCCCAAAGCGCCGGCAGTCGGCGATCTTCTTGCCGACAGGCAAGCGGCGCTGTGGAATCACGCCCTCTCCCACCTGCAGCGCGCGGACGCGGTCGTCTACCGGCGTGTGCTCACCGAATGCTCGCGCGTGGTGCGTTTCGAGGGCGCGACGACTCGGTTTGCTCCGGCGTGGGCGGATGCTGCTCAGCTGCAGCTCCTGCTCGATCAATTGTTGATCAACCGGGATAATCCGCGGGCGCTCGGCGCGGCGGCAACGGCGTGGCTCGCAATGCGGCCCCCGGCGTGCGCCTGGGTCAACGATGATGCAGGTCTGCTCGATGCGGATTCGCGTTTGCCCCTCCCTCGGATCGGTGTCGCGAATCTCGGGGATGCGTCGGCCCTGGGCTGGGCCGGAGGCAAAGGAGAATCGCAGTCGCCCGAACTGCTCTCGATTCCTCCGGATCGCGCGCAGATCCTGGCGATACCCGCTCTCTCGAGGCCTGCCCCGACCGACGGCAGCAACGATGCACAGATGATCGAGGCCCACGTGGGTTCGTGGTCGTCGATGCTCGCGGTCAACCGCCGGAGCGTGATCGCGAGGCCGCCGGGGTTGATGATCGCGCCAACGTACATCGATCACGCCCTGATGCCCTGGACGATGTCGCAATCGATCAGCCCGCTCCCCTCGGGCGAACGCTCACAGGTCGGCGCGCTCGCCGCGCGGCTGGTACGCGAGGCCGGCCCCACCAACATCCCCTCCGGTTCGGGTTGGTCGATCTATATGGAGGTTGAGCGCAGCGCGTTCGAACACCAGACGGTCCGGATCTGGTTCGGACCGATCAATCGCCCGACGCACGTGGTGCAGGTCGAATTGCCGGAAACCTCCCGGATCCCGGAGAGCGGCGAAGCGGTCGCGACCGTCCGCGAGCCCGGCGCTCGCGATGCGCTGCTGCCCGGCGCACAGATCATCCCGGCAGCGACGCACTGGTCGCTCCGATTGCCGGTGCCCAATCGCGCCGTGGAGCGGCCGGGCCTCGTGCGCTTGGGCGTCGAACACATCCGGGGCAACCTGCGCTCGTCCTGGCCACGCGCGATCTTCCCGTGGGCGACGGAGCCCGCGCGGGCGTGCGTGGATCTGACTCGCTGGTAGCCGGTTCAGATCGCCGCGGCGGGCCGCAGGTCGAGCGCTTTTGTCATCACTCCGTGGAGCTCGATGTTATCGATGAACGGCGCAATCAGCTCGCTTCCCGGGCCGATCGCCGTCACCTCGACAAAATCAGCGGTGTGATTCGGGCTGATAAACCCGACGCCGAAGTGATTCGCAAGGCAACTGCCAAGAACGCTGCTCGATCGGCTCATCGGCTCGAACAACTGCGGATTCTTGTTGTGCAACGCACCAACAAATGCCGCGATCTCGTCGCGAGAAAGCTGAATCCCCGTTGCCTCACGCACCACCGATCCGACGCGATCCTCCTCGCTCAACTTGCTCGCAGCGACCGCGTCGTCGTACTGCAGTTTCATCCCGAGCTGATCGAAGATCCACTCGAACGAATGCCGCACCTGGCAGAGGCGCTCGATCCCCTTGTACGTCTCAGGCCCGTACAGCGTCAGCCCCGGGTTGGCGTTGCCGTGATCGGTCGTGACAATCAAGAGCGTGTCGTCGCGATTCTCCATCCAAGTCAGCACCGTGCCCAGCGCCCGATCGAACGCGAGCTGCTCCCCCACCATCGCGCCCGCGTCGTTGGCGTGTGCCGCGTGATCCACGCGTCCGCCCTCGATCTGCAGCACGAACCCGTTGCTCTTCGCCGAAAGCTGCCGCAGCGCCATCAACGCCATGCTCGAGAGTGAAGGATCGACCTCGTTCCTTTCGCACTCGTACAGGCAGTGTGATTTCTGGAACGTGCCGAGCACCGGCCCCTGAGGCGGAACACCCTCGATATCCATCGCGGCATCAAACTCCGCGCGGGTCCGCATCACCCGCAAGTCGGGCCGCTTTGCAAGCAGCGCATCCGGGAAATACTTGCTCCCTCCGCCCAGCACCACATCCACACGCCGGTCGATGATCTGCCTGGCAATCTCATCCTCAGAATTGCGCGACGGGCAGTTGGCGATGAAACCCGCCGGTGTCGCATGAGTGACGCGCGTCGTCGTCACCAGCCCGGTCGCCTTTCCGTTCTGCGCCGCCTGAACCAGAATCGGAACCGGCGTCTTTCGATCCGGCGTGAAGTTCACCGCATCGTTATTGATGTGCACGCCGCAGCCCCACGACGAACTGGCGGCAGATGAGTCCGTGACCAGCGAATCCGCCGACGCCGTTCTCATCACAGAGCGCTTCACACCCTCTTTCTCCCAAAGCCCGACCCAATTTGTTGCCTGCGCGTACCGAACCCGCGAAGCGATCTCGGCGAGCGAGAGCGTTCCAAAGCTCATCCCATCCGACACCATGAAGATGACGTTTAGCGGCCTTCGGCCCGGCTTGCCCGGCGGAACGTCGCCGGGCGGACGCGCTCGCGTAAGGGCTGGCGAAAACGCCGTCGCCGCAGCGAGGCCGGCAGCCGAGCCGAGCGAAAGGCCCAAAAAGGATCGCCGATCGAGCGGCGGAACGACATGCGGCACGTGCTTCATTGGTTCCATGGCTTTCCCGGCAATCGCCTTTCCTGTAGACGCGATTGTACAGGATCCGGTTCGCTACAAGCGCGCAGACCGTGCAAAGACGATCCATTCGATCGCGAGCAGGCTGGCCGCGAGCACCAGCGCCCACCACCAGATTTCCCGGGGTCGGGCAATCGATCTCCCCGCACCGATCACGCGGGCGCCGACGCGGAGCGAATCGCCCGTCGCCACGGCGCTTTCATGAGCATTGAGCAGATTAACGGCGATCGGTGGAAACCCCGAGTCCGCGACCGGCGTGTAGACCCCGGCGCGATCGAGCACGCCGAGTGTCATGCGCTGCGCAGCACCCTGCGCGGCCTCTTCGCGTTGGCCCGGCGCTGGCCTGGCGATCGCGCGGATCGGACCCACAAATTCCGTCTGTGTACCAATCCCCTCGAAGAAAACCGGCTGAACGGTGAGGAACTGCACGCCCGCGCTCTCCGCACCCTTCGAGGCAAGCAATTCCACAGCGGACTTCAGAAAGATCGGAAACCCGGCCTGCAAAGGCCAGTTGGAATCCTCGAGAAAGAACGTCACGACCACACGCCCCGGACCGTTCTCCGGTCTGCTCGTCACAATCAACGGGCCTCGGTCGCTCCGGGCCAGCACATCCGAGGGCTTCTCTGCGAACTGCCGCTCGTTTGCAACGACCACGCCGTCCAGCGTGATGTCCCTCAGAAAAGGGCTTGAACGAACCCACGATTGAATCGGGCGGGCTTCCCCGCTGCCCGTCGCGGCACCAAGCTCAAGCCCGGGCACACCCGCGCCAAAGCTCAGGCTCGGCAGCCCCGGCACCGTGCGCGGCACGACACCATCGAAAACAACAAGATCGTAAAACTTCAACTCACCCGCCGACGCGAGTTCCTCATACCGCTCGCGCCCGACACGCGTCATCGCGCCGGGACTTATTTCTTCGAGCGCATCCGCCAGCAGAAAATCCGCAGAGATCGCACGCGCCGGCTCGCCGACAAGCCGCGGCCCGACACTTCGCTGCACCAGCAGTATGCGAATGGGCGCTGCGCTCCGCAGATTCATCGAAGCGGAATTGTCGCTCGCGAGCAGGTCTCGTTCATCATCCACAAGCAGCGAGATCATCGCGATGCCGCCCGCAGGTGCGATCGCCGAGAGAACGACGCCGGTTTCACCGGCGATCCCCGCCGCGCCGGCGCCAACCGCAACCGCCTTTGTCTCAATCGCTGCGCCGTCGATCGAAAGCCGGACCGGCACTGATCGCGGCGTGCCGCTTGAGTTCTGTACCTTTGCAAAGAGATTGACGACTTCGGGCCGCTCCGCATCGCGCCGGGCCGAAAGCACCACGATGCCGAGGTTCTGCTTGTCGGTGGCGGGCGCCGGGCCACACCGGATGAGCCGGACGCTGCCACCCGGCGCTGCGACTTCGCGAGCGCCCTCGGCGAACGATCCGTCGCTGAAAACAAGGACCTCCGCACCCGCGTCAGACTCTTCCGCCGTACCCCCCAGCATGGCACGCGCGACTTCCATGGCCGAAGCCAGATCTCCGGGCTGGTCGGTTGCCGCGATGCGATCGATCGCCGCGCTCGCGCCCGCCAGATCTGTTGAGAACTCTCGCACAATCTCGGCGCTCGCGGCGACGGTCACAACGGCGAACTGCGTGGAACCCGTCGCCCGCCCGATCGTCTCCCGCGCCCTCCGCTTGGCTTCGTCCAGTCGCGAGATTCTCTCAACCCCGGACGCTGCGCCGTCCATCGCGCTCATGGAGGCCGATCGATCGATGATCACAAGCACCCGTCCGGCACGCTCCCCGGCATTCAGCAGCACCGGCCGCCCCACTGCCGCGATCAACGCCATCGCGATCAGAAAGTGGAGCAACATCAACCAGCTCGGGCGCGGCGGCGCGAGCGGCACATTCACCTGCACATCCGTCGCGGCCTCGGGCCACAACATGATGGAACTGACACGGAGCGGGCGACGCCGCAGTTTCAGCAGGTACATCACGAGGAGCGCGGGCAGCACCAATGCCGCGGCAATCAACGCAGATGTTGGGGCCAGAAAAGACATCGATAGACGCTAGGGTTTCGCCCAGCCGGGCGCCGGTTTCGGCTTGGCGATGGGCAGAACCGGAGCATCGCCGGGCCCCTTGTAACCCTCGGCCACGATAAAAATCTCCCGCGAGGCATCCCGGCTCGCCCTGGGCTTGAGGCCTTTGGCGTTCGCAAAGTGCCGCTGGCAATCCTTCAGCAGTTGCGAATAGCCGCTGCCTTCGAGCACTTTCATGGCGCAGCCGCCCCGGCGTGCGAGCAGGCTGGGAAGCAACTCAAGCACCCGGCGGCAGAGGCGAACCGAGAGCGCATCGTCGCCGTGCCCGCTGGTGTTCGGGGCCATGTCGCTCAGAACGACATCGAACTTCGACTCGGGGTCGGGGAGCAGAGCGGTTGCGTCCGTCTTGAAGATATCGCCGACCATCGTTCGGACATTCGGTCCGAGATCTTCCGGCACTTCCTGAAGGTCGATCCCGATGACGATGCCTTTGGGACCGACAATCTCGCTCGCCACCTGCAACCAACTCCCCGGCGCGCAGCCGAGATCGACGACGCTCATGCCGGGCCGGAGCAGCCGGTGCCGCTCCTGAATTTCTTTCAGTTTGTACGCCGATCGCGCAAGGTACCCCTCGGCCTTTGCCTTCTTGAAATACTCATCATGCAGGATTCGGCGTTGGGCCATCGTGGTTCAGTCTTCATCGTCGCGACGATCCGACCGCTCCTCCATCCAGTGGCGCTGAATCTCTTCCAGAATCCGCTCGTTCGACGGGTGGCCCGCCTCTTCCTTGAAACCCGGCAATGCGATCACCAACTGGCGCAGTTCCGGAAAGCCCACCCGCACCGGATCCTTCTCCGGAAGCCGATCCGCCAGCTCCTCGCCGATGCGACGGACCTCGGTCCAGCCAAATGTCTTGCTCAATCCCATCGCTGCGATCGCCCTCGCCAAAGCCCTAGTGCGGGACTTCCTTCACCGCATTCCGATTCCACGCCGGCACACGGACCACGATCGGCCCGTCGCCAATGATCTCGCACTGACAACTCAGCCGGCTGTTCCTTGAAAGCCCCGGAGCCTCTTCCACGCGGTCCTCTTCGGCTTCCGTCGACTCGGTCAGGAACTTCATTCCCTCTTCAACATGCACGTGACAGGTTGAACACGCGCAGACCCCGCCGCACGCGTGCTCGATGTTGATCCCGTTTTCGAGGGCCAGTTCCAGGAGCGTGCGCGTCTTGGGCGCCTTCAGGCTCACTTCGGGGCTGGACGCACCCATGCCCTCCGGATCCTCCAGAAAAAACCTCACAGCCACGGTCGCCGGGTGCTTGGATGTATCGATCTCGCGGATATGCATGTCGGTCCCTTGAGTAAGTCGAACTATAAGCGAGGGTGGCCTTCGCACCTACCCTTCCCCTT
>JAEUJD010000139.1 GCA_016793015.1 Phycisphaerales bacterium | reverse complement strand
CCCGACGGGCGCGATGCTGGCCGGAAAGGCGCTCGCGAATGCGGTGCTTGCGATGGTGATCGTGATTGCCGCGGCACTGGGCATCGGGCTCACGCTGCTGGTGCAGGGGTTCCAGGCGGGCCTGTGGAGCGCGTTCCAGATTCCGGTGCTCGCGCTCATCTTCGGCGTGCTGCTCGCACCGACACTGATCCTGTGGACCAGTTTTGTCGCGTTCCTTTTCGCCGCGCTCCGCAATCGGTTTGTCGTCTACGGCGTCGCGCTTGGCGTTCTGATTTCTACCGGATTTCTGACGCGATTTGGTTACCTGAACTGGATGACGGCGTGGCACCTCTGGGGCGTGGTCCGCTGGAGCGAACTCGATCGCATGGAGTTCATGTGGCAACCGATGGTGGTGAATCGCGTGCTCGCGCTGCTGCTGGCGGTATTCTTCATCGCGCTGGCGCTCGCGATCTGGCCGCGGCGTCTGCCCGATCTGCGGGCGGTGGCCGATCGAATCAGCCCTCGATCGCTCTTCCGGGCTCTGCGCGTGCCGCTGATCGCGGCGATCCCGGTGCTCGTGCTGGCGACGTACGCGGGCCTCAAGGTTCGCAGCGGGTATGAGGGCAAGCCCCGCACCGATGCGTCCAAGGCCTATTGGAAACGCAACTCGCGCACATGGGAGGATGTTCCCTCGGCCGCGCTCGACAAGGTCAACGCCGAAGTGCGGCTCTTTCCGGAAACACGCGGGCTCGAAGTGGACGCGACGTACACGATTCGGAATCCGCACGCCACGCCGATGGCGGAGATCCCCCTCACTCCAGGACCGCACCTGACGTTTACGGATTGGACGGTCGATGGCGCACCGACCGATCCATCGAAAAA
Organism: Phycisphaerales bacterium; assembly: GCA_016793015.1. GTDB lineage: Bacteria > Planctomycetota > Phycisphaerae > Phycisphaerales > UBA1924 > JAFEBO01. The sequence continues at coordinate 27,293 of JAEUJD010000139.1, read as the reverse complement.
GGATCAGCCGCTTCCGTCGATCGAGAATCGCTCGGGCCTGTACGTCATCCGCCCGGCAAAGCCGTTGAAGACCGGCGAATCGGTTGTCGTCTCCTTCCGCTCGAAAGGCACGTTCCCCGAAGGCTGGTCGAAGTTCTCGGCGGGCGCGGGCGAATTTGTGCTGCCGACGGGCGTGGTGCTCACGTCGTTCAGCCCGAGTTTCCTGCCCGTACTCGGGTTTGTGGATGGCGCGGGCGTGGACGAAAAGAACGCACGCGATGCACGCGAGTATCCGCTGGATCACTGGAAAACACGAGTCGATCCCGGGTTCGGCCCGGCGTGGGCGACCAGCCTGCGTCTGACGGTCGAAGGGCCGGCGGATTGGACCCTCAATTCTGTCGGCGTGGCGAAGGAATCGACCGAGACCAACGGGCGTCGGCGCACGGTGTGGGAATCGGACCACCCGGTTCGATTCTTCAATATCGTCGGCGGGCCGCTGGTCGCGGCACCGGGCGAGGCGACCACGGTCTATCACGATCCACGCACCGCCAAAAACGTGGCCACGATGGTGAAAGCGCTGGACGCGGCCCGCGCGAGGTACTCCGAGTGGTTCGCGCCCTATCCGTGGAAACTGCTCCGCGTCACGGAATTCCCCGGGCTTGCGGCATATGCGCAGGGTTTTCCCGGCAACATCTCGTTTTCGGAGGACATCGGCTTCATGAGCCGCCCGAACTCGGAGGATGCGGACGATGTGGATGCCGCGTTCTACATCGTGGCGCACGAAGCCGGGCACCAGTGGTGGGGAAATCTGGTGACGCCGGGCAAAGGCCCGGGTGGCAACATCATCAGCGAGGGGCTTGCGAACTTCTCCGCCGCGATGCTGGTGAATTCGGAAAAGGGCAACGCGCAGCGGCGTGTGCTGCTCCGTCGCTGGGAGAACTCGTATGTGAACGGGCGTCGCGCCGATTCGGAGCGGCCGATCAATCGCGTCGATGGCACGCGCCCGGGCGACACGGTCGTGACCTACGACCGGGCGGGCTTTGTCTTCTGGATGCTGCGTGAACTGATGGGTCAGGACGCGATGCTCGCGGGAATGAAGGAGTTCGTGACCAAGTGGAAAGACGGCGTGCCCTCCGAGGGGGGGCTCGATTTCCCGGTGATCGAGGACTTTGTCGCGTCGCTCCGCACGCACGCGCCGGACACCAACAAGTTCGACGCCTTTGTGAATCAGTGGATCTTCGGCAAGGTGCTTCCCGAGTTCACGCTGGACAACATCGTCGCGGACCCATCGGGAGATGGCTACACCGTCCGCGGCACGATCTCGAACATCGGCACGGGCGACACCACCGTCACGCTCCGGCTACAGGGCGAAACGCCGAAAGCCGACCCCAAGGCCGAGAAAGGCGCACCCAAACCGGAGCCTCTGCACGAGGATGTGGCGCTGCACGTTGTTCCGGGCAAGCCGACCGAGTTCTCGATCTCGGCGAAGTTCAAGCCAGCGAAACTGGTGGTCGATCCGGAGGTGCTGGTGCTGCAGGGCGGGCGGAAACGGAGCGAGAAGACCGTGAATGCACCGTCCTGATTGGCCGCTATTTTTTCGGTGCCGCGCTGACACTCAGGCTGACATTGGATGTGCCGGGGTTCATGGCACGGGAACGGCGTCGCGTCTCGAATGCCGCGATATCCGCGATCGATGTCTTTTTGAGAAACTCGATGACAGTCCCCCGCTGTTCGGTCCAGAAGCGGTGCGCCGGACAGGCTCGCTGGTCCGTGCATTCGGCGACCCCGAGCATGCAGCGTTTGTTGCAGATGGGGTCGGCGAGCAGCTCGGCGATGTCGTAGAGGCTGACATCCGAGGGCTTGCGGGCGAGGGTGACGCCTCCCCCCACGCCCCGCTGGGTCTCGACGAGGCCGACATGGCGGAGCGTGTTGATGATCTTGGCGAGATAGGGAGCGGGGATATCGCAAGCCTGTGCGATTTCCTTGACGAGCAGGGGCTTCCCGGCGGCGGTCGCGAGGTAGCCCAATGCGGATGTTGCGTAACCGGCTGCTTGTCCGAGCATTTGCCGCGGCTCCTGGGTTTATTCTGGCGAATATAAGACTAGTTTCTCAGGAAATCAAGAGACATTTTCGGGTCATCCAGCCTGCCTTCGCCCAAGAATCGGCCAAAATGACGGCAATTTCGCGATCTTGAAATTCACGGCCCGGCTTGACAATCCTCCAATTGCGGCCACAATCTAGAATTGCTGACCTATTTGTCCGATGGTCAGGCAGAAGCTCGGTGTTTGGCTTTGGAGGACCGCCATGATCGATTCGGCCTTTGTCGCGAGCGCAGCACCCGGGTCGGCCCTCGCTGGCGAGACCCGCCGCGAGCGGGTCCATCTGGAGGAGTACTCGTACGACGACGACATCGTCCGCAAGTTCCTGGCGGTGACGATCGTGTGGGGTCTGGTGGCGTTTCTGGTCGGCCTGATCGCGGCACTGCAACTGGTCGTGCCGAGCGTGATCAACTACACCACGGCAGGCGGGGCCCGGCCGTTCGCGTTCCTGACGTTCCTGACCAACGTGCCGTTTCTGACCTTCGGGCGATTGCGGCCCCTGCACACCAACGCGGCGATCTTTGCATTCGCGGGCAACGCGATCTTCGCTGCGATTTACTACTCCACGCAGCGACTCTGCAAGACACGGATGTGGTCGGACACGTTCAGCCGCCTGCACTTCTGGGGCTGGCAACTGATCATCGTTCTGGCGGCGCTGACGCTGCCCCTGGGGTTCACGCAGGGCAAGGAATACGCGGAACTGGAATGGCCGATCGACATCCTGATCGCGGTGGTCTGGCTCGGTTTCTTCGGCACCAACTTCTTCATGACGCTCAAGGTGCGCCGTGAGCGGCACATGTATGTCGCGCTCTGGTTCTACATCGCCACGATCGTCACCGTGACCATGCTGCACGTGGTGAACTCGCTGGCGATTCCGGCGGGGCTTTTCAAGAGTTATCCGGTCTACGCGGGCGTGCAGGACGCGATGATCCAGTGGTGGTACGGACACAACGCCGTCGCGTTCTTTCTGACCACGCCGTTCCTGGGGATGATGTACTACTTCATGCCCAAGGCAGCGGAGCGCCCGGTGTATTCGTACCGGCTCTCGATCGTTCACTTCTGGTCGCTGGTCTTCATCTATATCTGGGCGGGCCCCCACCACCTCCATTACACAGCGCTGCCGGCGTGGGCGTCCACGCTGGGGATGCTCTTCTCGGTGATGCTCTGGATGCCCTCATGGGGCGGGGGCATCAACGGATTGCTCACGCTGCGCGGCGCGTGGCACAAGCTCACCGACGATCCGGTCCTGAAGTTCTTTGTCGTCGGGATCACGTTCTACATGATGTCGACGTTCGAGGGCCCGATGCTGTCGGTGAAAACCGTCAACATGCTGAGCCACTACACAGACTGGACGATCGCGCACGTGCACGGGGGCACGCTCGGCTGGAACGGGTTCATGACGTTCGGCATGATCTACTGGCTCGCGCCGAGGATCTTCCAGACGAATCTGTACTCAAAGAAGATGGCCGAGTGGCACTTCTGGATCGGGACGCTGGGCATCCTGCTTTATGTCATCCCCATCTACGTCGCCGGAATCACGCAGGGATTGATGTGGCGGGCGTTCGATCAGTCTGGCGCGCTGGCGTTCCCCGACTTTGTCGAGACCGTCGCCAAGCTCATGCCGTTCTACTGGATCCGTGTCATCGGCGGATTGCTCTACTTTGCGGGCGCCGTGATGATGGGGTACAACGTGCTCCGCACATGGATGGCCCGGCCCGCCGTGTACGAGGTTCCGATCCTCAAGACCCCGCCCCTCCTGCCGGCGCACTTTGAGCGGCCCGTTTTCACCTCCCGGCTCGATGCCAACACGGAATTCGGCAAGGCGGGCGATGTCTTCATCCAGAACTTCCAGAACGCCTGGTGGCATCGCGCGCTCGAGGCGATCCCTTCCAAGTTCATTCTCTGGTCGATCGTCGCGGTCGCCATTGGCTCGGCGCTTGAGATCATCCCCATGTTCGCGATCCGGTCGAATGTGCCCACGATCGCCAGCGTGCAACCGTACACGCCCCTCGAACTGGCGGGGCGCGATATCTATCTCTCGGAGGGCTGTTACAACTGCCACTCGCAGATGATCCGCCCGCTCTGGGCCGAGACCAAGCGTTACGGCGAGTACTCCAAACCCGGCGAGTTCGTCTACGACCATCCGTTCCAGTGGGGCTCACGCCGAATCGGACCGGACCTGGCACGCGAGGGGGGCATGCGCAGCAGTCTCTGGCATGTGCTGCACCTGGAGGATCCGCGTCAGGCATCTCCGCAGTCGATCATGCCCGCCTACCCGCATCTGCTCAATGACCCGCTCGACTTCGAGCAGATCCAGACGCGTGTCCGCGTGCACGCGATGCTCGGTGTCCCTTACGGCGAAGCCGTCAAGGATGGCAAAGCCGCCGAGATGGCGCGGACCCAGGCGCAGAAACTCGCGGCCGAGATCGTGCAGGCACAAGGCCCCACGGGGCTCGAAAACAAGCAGATCATCGCGCTCGTTGCCTACCTGCAGCGGCTGGGCACGGATATCTCGAAGCCGGCCCCCGACGCTGCGGCGCCCGCATCGGTGGGCGCCTCATCCCCCTCGGACGGGAAGCCCGCGCGTCCCGATGCTCCCGCCGAAACAAAGTCAAACTGAAGGAGATTCACGCGATGCGGATGTCCGACGTCATGAGCGCCCTGGGGCTGGCGGCATTCCCGATTGCCGCGATGGCACTGTTTCTCCTGGTTTTCGCCGGGGTGGTCGTGTACGCGATGAGGCGATCGCGGAAAGACGAATTCGATCGCGCCGCCATGCTGCCTCTTTCGGATGGCGATCGCTGCCCGAGCACGCAGAAGGAGAACGGACGATGAGCCATTCGACCGCACGACCGGACCTTGTCCCGGCCGATCCGCTGACGAATCACGAGTACGACGGCATCCGCGAATACGACAACCCCACGCCGGGTTGGTGGTACTGGATGTTCGGCGCGTCGGTCGCGTTCTCGTTTGCCTACCTGATCTTCTTCCATTTCAGCATCGCCGGCTGGACGCCGGAAGACACGTGGGCCGATGAGCAACGCGCCGAGTTTGTGCGCCTGTTCGGCTCCGTCGGCCAACTCAAGCCCGATGACGAAACGATCCTGCGGAGCATGGACAACCCGCAGTTCATGACCATCGCCAAGGCCTCGTTCATCGGCGCGTGCTCGGCGTGCCATGCACGCGACGGGGGAGGGCTGGTCGGCGTGAATCTGTGCGACGAGAACTACAAGAACATCAAGCATGTTTCGGACATCTTCAAGGTAATCACCGACGGCGCCAACGCCGGCGCCATGCCTGCCTGGAAGCGCAACTTCTCCGACAACGAGCGCGTCATTCTTGCGGCATACGTCGCCTCGCTGCGTGGCACGCAGCCATCCAACCCGAAGGCGGCCGAGGGGCAGCCGATCCCCGCCTGGAAAGCCGACGCGGGCAAATAGGAAGGCCAAGGCATTGGACAGCCCCAGCGCATCTTCTGATAGCGGTCGCGCAGCTCCCGGAGACGGGTCGGTGCTCTCCACACTGAACGACGACGGTTCTCGACGCTGGCTCCGACCGCGCGTCTCGCCCGGAAAGTTTCTGAGCGGTCGCCGCGCGGTGGCCTACGGCCTCATCTCGCTCTTTGTTGCGCTGCCGCTGGTCCGTGTCGGCGGGTTTCCTGTGGTGTTGCTCGATATCCCGGCGCGCCGATTCCACATACTCGGGCAGACGTTCTTTCCGACCGACACGCTGCTGCTCGCGCTCTTGGTCGTCATCGTTTTTCTGACGATCTTCTGGCTGACCGCGCTGCTGGGGCGGGTGTGGTGCGGGTGGGCGTGCCCGCAGACCGTGTACATGGAGTTCGTGTTCCGCCCGCTCGAGCGGCTCTTTGAGGGCGCGCCGGGGCGCAAACCCAGGGGCCTGCTCCAGAACTCCGCGATCCGCAAACCCCTCAAACTCCTCGCGTACCTCGTGTGCTCGCTCGGGCTCGCCCACGTCTTCCTCGCCTACTTCGTGTCGTGGGATCTGCTGCGCCAGTGGGTGATCGGCGCACCGACCGAGCACCCGCTCGGGTTCGGGGTGGTGATGGCCGTGACCGGCGCAATGATGTTCAACTTCGGCTACTTCCGCGAACAGGTGTGCCTGGTGGCGTGCCCGTACGGGCGGCTGCAGTCGGTCATGCTCGACCGACACTCGATCACGGTGCGCTACGACCGTGCGCGGGGCGAACCACGAACCGCCAAACGCGTGGATGTGCGGCTTTCGGTGCTCGGTGGGGTCGAGCCCGCCGGCGACTGCATCGACTGCCGCATGTGCGTGACCACGTGCCCCACCGGCATCGACATCCGCAACGGGCTTCAGATGGAGTGCGTGGGCTGCGCGCAGTGCATCGACGCGTGCGACACGGTCATGCGGAAGGTGAAGCGCCCGACCGGGTTGATCCGGTATTCATCGCTCGCGGCGATGAGCGGAGAGCGCTTCCGGATGCTGCGGCCCAGGGTGGTGCTCTATCCGGCGGTGATCCTGTTCCTCGCGGCGTTGTTCGCGTTCACTCTCGCCAACACGGGTGTCGCGGAGGTGACGGTACTGCGCGGACCCGGGCAACCGTTCACCGTCATGCCGGGCGGCGAAGTGGAGAACAACCTGAGGCTGAAACTCGTGAACCGCACGGCGAAACCCGCCGAGTTTCGCGTGGATGTCGAAGGCGTCAAGGGTGCCCGGGCGGGTGTGCGGGTAGGTGCCGAGGGCGTCCTCCGGCTGGAACCGGGGCAAACCGAAACATCGGGGCTTGGGGTCGTGCTGCCGCGGAGCGCGTTCGAGCACGGACGCGCGCAGATCACGATCGTGGTGCGCGGTCCCGAGGGCTTCGAGAGCAGGAATGCATACGTCGCGCTCGGTCCGGCGGAGATCGAGCCAGCCGATCACCATCGGGAAAAGGACGGGCACAGATGATCGCGACCGCGTTCTCGGAATCGGATCGGCCACCCGCCCGCCACCGCGGGAGCGGACGGGGCTGGATCGCGATGATCCTGGGCCTGATCCTGATGAACATGGCGATCGTCGCGACAACGATCTACTTTGCAACGTCGGATCGCAGCGGCGGCGTCGAGCCCAACTACTACGCGCAGGCGCTGAACTACGACAGCGTCATCACCCAGCGGGCAACGAACGCGCGGCTTGGCTGGAACTCGATCGCAACACTGATCGATAAGGGCGAAAGCTCCGAGGCCTTGCTCACCATCACAATCCTGGATCGTGAAGGCTCCGAAGTGCGTGACGCAGTAGTCCGCGCCGAGGCATTCCCCAGCCTGCGCTCCTCGGAGCGGAGCAGCCTCGTCTTGCCCCAGACCAACCGGGGCTACTCGGCGACTGTGCCGCTCTCGGCTCGGGGAGTTTGGCGTATACGGATCCGCGCGACGCGCGGAGCGGACACTTTCACGAGCGAGCGCGATGTGCCGCTCGCGCCGACGCCGTCCGCGGACGCGGGCCGAACAGGGGGATCCCAGCCGTGACCATCGCGCTCGCCGGTGCTGTCCTGACCGCAAGCCTGCTGGGTTCGACGCACTGCGCCGGCATGTGCGGAGCGTTTGCGGCGTTTGCCGCATCACCGGACCAGAAAGAGCGACCGGTTTCGCGCCGCTCATTGAACAGCGCATACAACGCGGGAAGGCTTGCGACGTATCTGGCTTTCGGGGCCGTCGCCGGTTCGATTGGTGCGGCGTTTGACCTTGGCGGTTCATTGATGGGAGTGCAGCGCATAGCGGGCCTTGTCGCGGCGGGCCTGATGATCGGCGTGGGTGTGATCGCACTGCTGAAGCACTTCGGCGTGCGAATCCGCCGCGTGCCTGTTCCCGGCGTTGTGCTCCGGCTTGCGGAGGCAGGGCACGTCAGGGCGTTTGGTCTGCGACCGCTGCCCCGCGCGTTCGCGATCGGGCTTCTGACCACCTTTCTGCCCTGCGGCTGGCTCTACACATTTGTGATCGCCAGCGCTGGGACGGCTCACCCGCTCCTGGGCGCGCTGACGATGGCCACGTTCTGGCTCGGCACGCTGCCGGTCATGATGGCCGTCGGGCTGGGCGCACAGTACCTGACCGGTTCGATGAGGCCCCACCTGCCGCTGGTGACAAACCTGGTGCTGATCGCAACGGCCATGTGGATGGTTCTGGCCCGGATATCCGCCCCGATCGTCCCCGAGCGGCTGGCGGCGATCGATTGGCGAGACCCCGGAGCGGATCTTCGCTCGCGCTCTGCGAGCGAGGCGTGTCCGCTTTGCGACCACGCCGAGAAGCCGAGTGCGGCGCCGTGAGCACGCTGGCCGCACCAACTCCCGCTCGGCGCGCGGCAACCAGCCCGGCAACCTGCGTGCACTGCTCGTTGCCAATCCCGCGGGGCACCGCGGGGCGGTTCTGCTGCGGCGGATGCGAAACAGCCCACGCGCTGATCCATTCGTGCGGGCTTGAGGCGTACTACGCGCTGAAAGATCGCGTCGACGCGCCGCTGGCGGAAGTTCGCCGCGGAACGGACCGCGGCGCATATGCCTCGTTTGATGACCCGGCATTTCAGCGGCTGTACTGCATCGAGCTTCCAGACGGCACCGTTCGGATCGAACTTCTGCTGGAGGGTCTGCACTGTGCCGCGTGCGTGTGGCTGGTGGAACGGCTGCCCCGCGTAGTATCCGGCGTCATCGAAGCAAAGCTGGATGTGCGGCGCGCAAGCGTAACGGTGCGGTTCGATCCATCGGAGACCACACCGAGCCGGATCGGGCGTGCGCTCGCCTCGCTCGGCTATCCGCCCCATCCGGCGAGACACGCCGGCGCGCGGGAGGCCCGCAGGGCAGAAGACCGGCGGATGCTCATCCGTGTTGCGGTTGCCGGCGCGTGCGCGGGCAACATCATGCTGCTTTTCTTCGCCCTGTACGCGGGGATGTTCGAGGGGATCGAACGCGAGCACGAGCAGATGTTTCGCTGGGCGTCGATGCTGCTCAACACGATCTGCCTCGCGTGGCCGGGGCTGGTGTTCGCGCGGTCCGCACTGGCAGCCCTCCGAACGCGCACCATTAACCTCGATGTGCCAATCGCGATGGGCTTGTACCTGGGAGGCGCGTGGGGAATCTGGAAGACCATCGCGGGACAGGGCGACCTGTACTTCGATTCGATCTCGGCGCTCATCTTTTTTCTCCTCATCGGTCGCATGATCCAGATGCGTCAGCAGCGGCTCGCCTCGGACGCGCTCGAGCTGCTCTTGAACCTCGGACCCGCCTCGGCACGACGCATCAACCAAGACGGGACCACGGCGGAGGTCGCCACCGAGAGCCTTGTCCCCGGCGATGTCGTCGAAATCCGCGCGGGGGAAACAATCCCTTCGGACGGACGGATCACCCGCGGCACAACGAACGTCGATCAATCGATGCTGACGGGTGAATCACGGCCCCATCGGATGACGCCGGGTGATGAGGTTGCCGCGGGCACGCTCAACCTGTCTTCACCCATCCACGTTCGGGTCGACGCAACCGGCGAGGCGACCCGTATCGGAAAACTGATGCGCATGGTTGAGGAGGCGGGGCGCCGGCGTGCCGCGATCGTGCGGCTTGCGGATCGCCTCGGCGCGTGGTTGCTGTGGTTGCTCTTGTTCCTCGCGGGCCTGACCCTGGCGATCTGGTGGCCCCTTTCGCCGGCGGTCGCGATCGACCGGGCGGCGGCACTGCTGATCGCAACGTGTCCGTGCGGACTTGGACTTGCGACGCCTCTGGTGATGACCGTGGCCATGGGGCAGGCGGCACGCCGGGGGATCCTCGTCAAGGGAGGCGACGTCTTTGAAGCGCTGTCCCGAACCGGAGGCGTGATGATGCTCGACAAAACAGGCACGATCACCCGCGCCGAACTCGCCATCGTGCGCTGGCATGGCGACGACTCGATGCGTGAGGCCGTCGCGTTGCTCGAACGCTCATCATCGCATCCGATCGCTCGTGCGCTCTCGACGGCGCTGGCGGATTCGTCCGAATACCCGATCGGCTGCGAGCACATCGTCGAGACGCCCGGCAGAGGAATCTGTGGCGTAGTGCGGGTGCAAGGTGAGATACGCCGGATTGCCGCGGGATCGGAGCGGTATCTCGCGGAGCTCGGGGCAACAGTGCCCCATGAACTGCGACGGGTAGCGAGCTGCTGCGCCGAGCGCGGGAACTCGGCGGTGCTCGTCGCGGTCGACGCGTGCTGCCTGGGCGTGGTCGAGGTCGGCGACCCGGTGCGGGAGGACGCGACCGATTCGATACAGCGGCTGCAACGGCTCGGCTGGAAGGTTCGGATGCTCTCGGGCGACCGCACCGATGTTGCCCGGGCGGTCGGCCGACGGGTCGGGCTGGATGCTTCCGAAGTTCGGGGGGATGCAACGCCGGAACTCAAGTTGGAGATCGTGCGGGAAGCAGCGGCAGAATCGGTTGCCGTCATGGTGGGCGACGGTGTAAACGATGCCGCGGCACTGGCGAACGCGACCGTCGGCATCGCTGTTCGTGGCGGCGCAGAGGCAAGCCTGACAGCAGCGGATGTTTCGCTCCAGGCGGAGGGGCTTGAACCGATCGTTGAACTGATCGAGGCCTCGCGCCGCGTGCTTCGAACAATCCATCTGACGATCGCAACTTCGCTCGGCTACAACGCCGTTGCCGCGGCTTTGGCGATGGCGGGCATCATCAGCCCCTTGCTGGCGGCGATCATCATGCCGGCGAGCTCGCTGACGGTGGTCGCGATCTGCGTGCGATCGAAGCCGTTTGGCGGGACGAGCCGGAGGCCCGTAGCAACGCGGGATGCAATGCGGGAGGTGATGCAATGAGCGTCGTGACGATCATGCTTCCTCTGGCGTTTGTGCTGGCAGCGGGCGCGATGCTCGCGTTCATCCGCGCCGTCCGGGGCGGCCAGTTCGACGATCTCGAGACACCCGCACTCCGCATGCTCGACGATGATGAGCCGGGCGTGCAAAGCAAACGAAACGATCACTTGCCCCCGGTGTAATCGGCGGGCACGGGCTGCACCGGATCGGCGACCGGTTTGCCGGAATCGGGAGGAGGATTTGAAGCGGGAGCGGGCACCTCGGTCGGTGCGGGGAGCACCGGCGCCGTTTCTTCGGACTTTGGACGGCCCTTGCGGAAGATCTCGAGCACGCCGGGGCCGGGCAGATATGGCGCAGGTCCCTCGCTGCCAACTTCTTCGCGCGGAGCGGGCTGGTCGGGATTCGGGCGATCGGGGATGGTGAGATCGACACGCGACTGACCGAGAAGCGTGCCGGTTGAAAACGCGAGATCGACCTGCGAGATCTCGTAGTCGGCGATCGCGGAGATTTCGTTGAACTGGGCGTCGGCGAGGCGGGTCGTGGCGTCGAGCACAAAGACGCTGGTGCTGGCACCGACGGCGAACTGGCGCTGCTCGGCCTGGAGTGCACGCGTGTTGAGGATGACGGACTGGCGCGACGCGATCACGCGCTGCCACGAGGCCTCGATCGAATCGATCGCGTTGAGCACTTCCTGTCGGATCGCCAGTTCGCGTGCGTCGCGCGTGCTGAGACGCTGGAGGCGCTGCAGGATTGCGCGCCGAACGGCGGAGCGCGCCGCCTCGTTGCCGATCGGAATTTGCGCGGATAAGCCGACGGACCAGTCGGCGTGCTCAAAGGACATTGTGTTCTGAAAGGCGGTGCCCCGCACGCCGCCGAGGCCATTCACGTTGTACGTGTAGTCGAGCGAGAGAAGCGGAAGAGCCTGATTCTGCTGGAAGTCGATGTTCGCGGCATCGGCGGCGAGGCGCAGTTCGAGTTCCAGCATCTCCATCCGGGTCGAGACCGCGAACTTGGTCAGCACGCCCCGATCGAATTCGTACAGAATCAGGTCGGGCGGCGTCGACGGCACCACCATCGTCGGCGATTCGACATCCAGGCCCGGCATGTTCATGACGCGCTTGAGCTCGCGCTGCTGCGTGAGAACGCTGTTCTGGGCGCGGATGATCAGATCGAGCTTGTCGGAGACGCCCGCCTGCGAGCGGATGGCCTCGATTTCGGCGACCGAACCGGCGTTGACCTTTCGCTGGGCTGTGTCGAGCTGCGCCGAGGCGAGTTCGTACTGCTGCTGAGCGACTTCCAGGTTCTTCTTGGCCTGATAGAGACGCCAGTAGGAACGATCGATCGCCGCGAGCTGGCGGATGGCTTCGAGCTTGGTCGTCGCTTCCGAAGCCTGCCGGTTGTAGTTGGCAACGCGGAGCGCCGCAGTGTTGGCGCGCCGCCCGGCGTTGCGCAGCAGCGGCTGGCTCACCGAAAACGCCAACTCGTTGGTGTATTGAGGATTAAACGTGCCGTTCGATGGGTTCGCATCAAACCGCTGGGGGATGAGCGAGACGTTGATCGTCTCACCGGTCCGGGTAGGGATCGTCACGCCCGGTTCGATGAAACGCGTGCCCTGATACGTCTGATCGAGGCCCGGAGTATCAAGCCCCGTCGGCTGGTTCTGCTCCTGCCAGATCGAGCGCAGCGTGAAGGCGCTCTCGAAACGCGCGTCTTCCTGGCTCACGGTCTCGCGTGCGATCGCCGGATCCATCAGCGCGATCTGCAAGTCGAGGTTGTTGGCGAGCGTGCTGGCACGGGCCTCTTCGATCGTCAGGTCGTACGACTTGATGCCCTCAAACCGTTTGCGGGCCCGCTCGATCGCCTCTTTATCCACCATGCCCGCGGCATCGACGGGCAACTTGGGATCCGGCTTGGCGTACTTGTTCAGATTTGCTGTGTCGATCTTGCGGAGCCGATCGAGCGCAACCTCGCGACCAAAGTCCGCGGGCTCACTCGAGAACGGATTGCCCTCGCACGCACAAAGGATCATCGCGGCGCTTCCCAGCGCGAGCACTCTGAATCCTGCCGACACGAACGCCTCGGAATAGGAACCTGCGCCTCGTGCGCGAACCCGATTATTCATGCCGCAATGCCTCGATTGGGTCAAGACGCGAAGCCTTGATCGCCGGGAACATGCCAAAGACAAGACCGGTCGCGGCGCAGAACCCGACCGAGAGACCGACGGCCCAACCGGGGATCACCGCGCCGTCGAGCGACAACTGCGGCACGGAGCGCAGCACGAACACCAGCCCCTGCCCGATCGCCAGCCCGATCGCCCCGCCGATCAGACAGAGTGTGACCGCCTCCACCAGAAACTGCGTGAGGATCACGCTCGGCTTGGCCCCCACCGCTTTGCGGAGCCCGATCTCGCGGGTGCGCTCGCTGACCGAAACGAGCATGATGTTCATGATGCCGATGCCGCCCACGACGAGCGAAATGGCCACGATGCCGCCCGCGAAGAGCTGCAGGAACGTCGCGAGCTTCTTGAACTGGGCGATGGCCGAATCGATGGCTTCCACGCCGAAGGTATTGGGTTCGCCGGGCTCGATATGTCGGATACGGCGCATATATGTCGTGACTTCGGCCTTCACATCTTCCGTCAGCTCCGGCCCGCGGCTCTGTGCGACAACGTACATGCGGGGCTCGGGACGCATCATCTCGCCCGTTGCAAAGGGAATGTAGATCTCAGTCTGCGCCTCGTTGCCCCCGAACATCGGGCTGACCGCCTTGGTCTCCACAACACCCACGATCTTGAATCGTCGCCCGGCAACAAGGATGACCGTTCCCGTCGGGTCGGCGTTGAGGTTCAGTTCCGCGACACCCTTGTCGTTGATGAGGCAGACCTGGAGCTTGCCGTCTTCATCCGTGGTTGTAAACGGACGCCCGGTCGTGACATAACGCGTTTCGATCTCGTGCCAATCGGGGCGGATGCCGGTGACGGTGACCAGGTCCTTCACCTTTTCGCCCGCCTGGACGGTGCCGGTGAAGTTCATGACCGGCGAGAGGCGGGCGAGCGAGGGGGCGGCGGCCAGCATCCCGTTCACCTGCTGGGTGGTGATGCGGAGCTGGCGCCAGTTGTACTTGTCGCGGCGCTGATCGGGCATGCGCGGGAAGATCCACACCTTGTTCGCGCCGAGCGTGGCGAACTGATCGAGCACGAACTTCTCCATGCCCTTGGTGGCCGCGATGATGGAAACGACCGCCGCGACACCGATCACGATGCCCAGGGTCGTCAGCAGCGCACGCACCTTGTTCGCCCAGATCTGGGCGAGGGCGATGAGCACGGTCTGAAAGAGCAGGCGGAAGATGAACATGGGTCAGGCTCCCGCTCCGATCGTCCCGGTGGCTTTGTTCTTGTCCGCGCCGTGCGAGGCGGGAACGGCCGCGGCGGCGCGGATCGCAAAATCCGCCGCGGATTGCAGGTAATCCTGGTGAATCGGATCCTCATCGGTCGGATGATCCGAAACGATCTTGCCGTCGCGCAGCCGGATGATGCGTTTGGCATGCCCGGCGATGTCTTCTTCGTGCGTCACGATGACAATCGTCTGCCCTTCGTCGTGGAGCTGCTTGAAGAGCGCGATGATTTCTTCGCTCGTCTTGCTGTCGAGATTGCCGGTCGGTTCGTCGGCGAGGAGGATGCTGGGGTTTGTGACAAGGGCGCGGGCAACCGCGACGCGCTGGCGCTGGCCGCCCGACATCTGATTGGGCTTGTGGCCCATGCGATTGCCCAGCCCGACGCGTTCGAGCGTGCGTTTCGCCATGGCCCTCGCGCCCCACCAGTGCTTGGCGGAGTAGAGCAGCGGGAGCATGACGTTCGCCACGGCGTTGGCGCGGCTGAGCAACTCGAAGCTCTGAAAAACAAACCCGATCTCTTCGTTCCGCACCTTCGCGAGCTGGGCCGCGTTCATCTTGTGCGTCGGCTTGCCCGCCAGTTCGTACTGGCCCTTGGTCGGACGATCAAGGCAGCCCAGGATGTTCATCAGGGTGGATTTACCAGACCCCGACGCGCCCATGATGGCGACAAACTCATTCCGTTGGATGTCGAGATCGACCCCGCGCAGCGCGTGGACCTTCTCCGTGCCGATGCGGTAGGTCTTCTCGAGTTGGCGGATCTTGATGGCGAGCATGTGCAGCTGTTGCGCAGGAAAGAGACGTGAAAGAAAATCAGCGACCGCCGGCGGGCGCGTTCGCCTGTGAACCGCCCGCCTTGTCGTTCTTGGCGGCTTCGGTCGGTTTTTCCTCTTTTTTCGGTTCCTTCTTTTCGTCTTCGGCGGGCTTGGCGTCGGACTTCGCGGGCGACGCGCTCGTGGTGCGCACGGCGGGCGTCGGAGCCGCTCCGGCCGGCTTGTCTTCCTTGTCCGTCAATTTCTGATCGCCTTTCAGACTGACCAGAACCTTGAACGGTCCCGCGATCACCTTCCGACCGTCCTCAAGCCCCTTGAGGATGACCGTATCGGTCAGATCGCTGGGGCCGACGATCACCGGCTGCACCACCGACTTCTCGTTCTCGTACACATAGACCACGCGGGTCCATTTCTTGTTGCGATCAACCAGCGTGGCGTCCTGGAGCGCGCCGCTGGGGAGTTCCTCCACCATGCGTTCGACAACCGCCTGGCTGGGAACCTTGATGACATCGCGGAAGTTTTCGACTTCGATGTCCGCGTTCGCCGTCATGCCGGAGTAAACCGCGACGTCTTCGGGCACTTCGAGCTTGACCTCGGCCTGGAAGTACGCCGTGCCGTCCTTGTCGATCACCCGCAGGGGCTGGATCGTCTCGACCACGCCCCCGAAAGTGCGGTTGGGGAACGCGTTGATGTACACCTTCGCCCGCTGCCCGATCTGCACCGGCGCGATGTTGGTCTCGTCGACCTTCGCCTTGACGATCATGCTGCCCAGATCGGCGACCTGCATGATCACCGAACCGGCGTTGTTCAGCGTGCCGACGACCACCAGCTCACCCACCTCGGCTTGGGCGCTCGTCACCACGCCGTCAAAGGGCGCGGTGATCACGGTGTAACTCAGGTTTTTGGTCGCCCGGTCGATATTCGCCTTGGCGATCGCGATCGAGTGGACGACCTGGTTGTACGCGCTCTCTGCACGGCTGTACTCCGCCTCCGCCGTGTCCAGCTCGGCCTTCGAAATATCTTTGCTGGCCCACAGCTCGCGCTTGCGTCCGAGCTCCTGCGTCATGTTCTCCATCGATGCCTTCGCGCCCGCCAGCCTCGCCTCTTCGCTCCGCAGCGACGCCTTGGCCGATTCGAGCGAGGCCTTGAGGTCGTCGGCGTCCAGACGCACGATCACCTCGCCCTGCTTCACCCGCTTCCCCTCGCGGTACGGCATCGCGATGATCCGCGCCGAAACCTGTGCCGAAATGTCCACCTTCTGACGCGGCTCGATGATCCCCGGCGCGCTGACCACGCGGATCAGATCCCCCCGCTTGGCCGTTTCCAGCTTGACAAACGTCGCCTTCGACGACGGATCGAAGCTCTGCCGGATCTCGTCCAGCTGCCCCGATTTGACCAGCCAGAACCCCGCGCCCCCCACGCACGCGGCGACCACAACCAGAATCCCAAGGATCCATTTCCACACGCGAACACGCTCCTCGCCGGCTTGCCGCCAACCTCACCCGCGCCGCACACGCAAGCCGAAAACTGCCCTTTGAATCAAAGCCCGATTCCGCTCTTCCAACACCGACATCCCGTCCGTTGCGTTCCTTCTTCCTTCCGACCGTTGCTTTCTGGGATTCACCACCCGCTCGCTTCCGCGAAAAGTGGGTACCCCTTCCTTTTCTTACAGCCAGCGAAAACCATTGCTGCAATTTCGCACGGTCACGCACAGCGCCACGCCAGAAGTATACCGACCAAAACCCTTCTTTTCAATCCGACCCCTTCACGCCCCGACGCCCCCACCCCAGCCACCACCCCACCACCCCACCACCCCACCACCCCACCACCCACGGGAAGCGTGCCACCCCGGCCGAATGGCCATACCGAAAGAGTCGCCCTTGGCGCGCACTTCAGCGCTGCTCGAGCGTCGAGCGTTCGCGCATTCGGTCGCAACTTTCGCAATGGCGATTTGTAGAGTGGTCGCGGCACACATCGCCGCTTGTGAGGCATTTCCCATGGCCAATTCCAACACGTCGATTCGGTTCCTCCATTTCTCAGCCGGAATGGCGCTCCTGGGTGCCGCGCACGCGCTCGCCCAGAACGCTTCCCCGCCTTCGCCCCCACCCCCACCCGCTTCCACTTCTGCTCCGGGCGCAACTGATGCGCCTGCCCCCGCCAAGGCCCCCGAATTCCCGCCCTTTGAAAAAGTCACCGAAGGCCTGACAAAGGTCGTCTCAGTCGCCGACGGTTCCGCGCCGCTCTACGACCTCTATCGCGACGAGAAGACCTTCAAACTCCTCGCCGTCCTCCCCGCCAACTTCGATCAGCAGCAACTCATGATCGCCTGCACCGTCACCGGCGGCGACCCGCAGGCCGGGGTCATGGGCCCGACCCACTTTGTGAAGTGGGAACGCTTCGACAAACAGCTCGCACTCGTCGCCCCCGACTTCAGCGTCCGCACCGCCGGCGACAAGCAGGCGAAGGACTCGATCGAACAACTCTTTACGGGTCGCGTGCTCACGACCGTTCCGATCGTCTCGATGGCTCCCGGCAATCGCCCGGTCATCGACCTCGGCACCATGGCGACCAAGGACGTTTCCAAGTTCTTCGGCGGCTCGGCCTTCGGCGGCTACGGCCCCGAGCTGGCCGCCGTGAACCCCGCGCTGACCAAGTTCACCAAGGTGAAGGCCTTCCCCAAGAACGTGGTTGTCGAAATCCAGGCGCCCAGGCCCGACGGGCAACTCGTCCGCTTCGCCTATTCCATCGGCGAACTCAGCGGCACGCCCGGCTTCAAGCCCCGCAAGGCCGACTCCAAGTTCGGCTACTTCTACAACTGGCACCAGGACTTCGCCAAGACCGCCAACCGCGAAGTCACGGACCGCTACATCAACCGCTGGAGCCTCGAAAAGGCCGATCCGAGCCTGAAACTCAGCCCGCCCAAGCAGCCCATCGTCTGGTACATCGAGAACACCACGCCCGTGCGCTTCCGCAAGTACGTGCGCGAGGGGATCCTGATGTGGAATACCGCCTTTGCCGAGGTGGGAATCGACAACGCGGTCGTCGTGTATCAGCAGGATGCCGCGACCGGCGCCAACATGGACAAGGACCCGGAAGACTCCCGCTACAACTTCTTCTGCTGGAGCGCGAGCGATCAGACCTACGCCATCGGCCCGAGCCGGAGCAACCCGCTGACGGGTGAAATCCTCGATGCCGACGTCGTCTGGCACCAGGGCCTGACCCGCTCGGTCCGCAGCATGCTGGAGAACTTTGCCCCCGCACTCGCCGAGCACGCCTTCGGACCCGACACGCTTGCGTGGCTCGAAGAGCACCCGACGTGGGATCCGCGGCTCCGCATGGTCACGGCCGAGCAGCGCGAGAAGGTCTTGAAGGAGCGTGCGCTCCGGGCGATGTCGCCCGACGTCCCGGCGCTCAGCCGGAACGAAGCGTGGACCCGTTCCAACATGAACGGGGGCATGTGCCAGATCGGCAACCTGCTTTCACTCGATCTCTCGCTTGCCGATGCCGCGTTTGCCGCGGACGCTGTCAAACCCACCTCCCCCGACCTGCTCGATGACCTGCCCGAGGAATTTGTCGGGAAGATGATCCGCTATATCTCCGCTCACGAGGTCGGACACTGCCTCGGCCTTCAGCACAACATGATCGCCAGCAACATCCGCTCGCTGAAGGAGATCAACACCGCCGGATTCAGCGGTCCCACGACCGGGTCGGTCATGGACTACGCCGCGGCAAACATCAACTACAAGCTCGGCGATGTCCAAGGCCCCTACGCCACCCCCACCGTCGGCCCGTACGACAAGTGGGTCATCGCGTACGGCTACGGACCCGAAGCCAAATTACCCGAGCTCGCCAAGCGCGCGAGCGAGCCCGACCTGATCTATCAATCCCAGATCGCGATTTCGTTCGATGCCGACCCGCGCAACAACACGTGGGACCTTGGCGCCGACAACCTCCAGTTCGCCGAGAGCCGCCTCGGGCTCGTGCAGGATGTGCGGGGCAAATTGCTGGAGAAGGTTGTGAAGGACGGCGAATCCTGGGCGTATGCCCGTCGCCGGTACAACGCGCTGCTGGGCACGCACCTCCAGATGCTGTCGATCGCATCGCGCTGGGTGGGCGGGTCGTACCTGAACAACGACGCCAAGGGCGACCCGGGCAACCGCGCGCCGATCGAGGATGTCCCCGCCGATACGCAGCGTCGTGCCCTCAAGCTCATCATGGACAACGCGTTCGAGGACAGCGCGTACGGATTGACGCCCGACCTCGTCCGCCACTTCAACAAGGAGTATTACTTCGATCCCGATGCGGTCGGCGAGATCGTTCAGGATGCCAATTTCACGGTCAACGACACCATCGGCGGTGCGCAGTCCTTCGCGCTGACGATGCTCATGAACGGCACCCGGCTGCGCCGGCTCTACGACAACGAATTCCGCACGGCGGGAACCGACAACCCGATCACGATGGTCGAGGTCGTCCGCACGGTGACCGACAACGTGTGGCGCGAGTACGGCAAATCGGGCGCGACGCCTTCTTCGCTCCGGCGCAACCTGCAACGCGAGCATCTCGAACGCCTCGTGACGCTCGCCCTGCTCAAGGATTCCGGCAGCGCCTCGCTTCGTGCGGTTTCAACTCTTGCACGAGCAGAACTCAAGCGAGTGGATGCGCTCGCGGAGGCCGGCCTCAAGAGCACGAGCGACGCCTACACCAAGGCGCACCTCGACGACGCCCGGACCCGGATCGCCAAGACCCTCGACGCGGCATACGTCGTCAACCGCTGAGTCTGCGACCCACACTCGATCTTGCTCCAAGCCCGGCGCGACCCGCCGGGCTTTTTCGTTTCGGGTGCAACACCCTCCGCGGCCGAATTTCATCGCGGCGCGGGCGGCGCGAGAATCGAGGCGTACGCCTCCCACGGCCCCACTTCGGCCTTGTACTGAAACGCCATCGCCTTGTTCATCTGCGCGAGGTGATTGAAATCGTGCACGACCCACATCGCGAGCAGGTTCCCCAGCGTCACCCGCCCGAGCGCCGGGTGCATCCCGGCTCGATCCAAGTCGGCATCGCTCAGGTTGAGCGCATGAAGCCCGGCCAGCGACTCACGCCTTGTCTGTTCAAACTCATCGAGCAACCGATGCAGAGGCCGCCCATTCATCAGCGTGTGGTGTCCGCGCCGATCGAACGGGTCGAACGGCTTGGAATCTCCAAACTCCAGGATGTGCTTGGCGCGGGGCAGCCAATCCGTGAGATCCGCGAAGATCAGATGCGCGACAATCTCGTGCGCCGACCACGTGGGCGTCCCGTCCGGGTTCGCTCCGTAATTGCGGTGCGTCCATGATTCCGGCAGGAACTGCAGCATCGAACGAACCGTCCGAGGCGTTCGCTCGAGTACCGGAAGAGCATCGGTCAGCGAGAATCGCATATCGAACCTCCCGCCGCAGGGTACTCATGCATTCCGAACGACTGCCTTGAGATGCCTGTTCACTTCCTCGGCATGCGACACGTTGGGAACGTGGCCCGCGCCCATGATCTTGTGAACAAGTCCCGCCCTTGGAAACGGGATGATCCGATCGAGTTCCCCGTGCACGCGAACGAGCTTGCCATCAACTTTCGACAAACCCTCCCAGCCGAAAATCGCCTGGCCAGCCCACTGCAAAAACGAGAACGGAACTGCATCGATCATGGATTCAAGAAAGAGTCGGTGCTCGCGCTTCATCGGCCCAAGCCGCCGGATGAACGTGCGGCCCATGAACTTCGCGTTCTGCCCAACCGGCGCAGGCATCCAGCGGCCCGCCATCGCCATCCATTTGAGGGACGTCGCAATTTCCTTCGGGCTTAGCGCGTTGCCGATGAGCACCACGGCGTCGGGCTTGAGCAACGGAGCCATTTGGGCGGCGAGCATTCCGCCGAAGGAAACGCCGCCAAGAACGAGCGGCCAATTCTCCGAGGGAAATGACGATCGAATCCGCTCAGCCATGCGGGCTGCGTACTCCGCGAGCGTTTCGTTTCGCTCCGGATCAATCCATGCCGTGCTGATCAAATCAGGAAAGTCGGCGCACTGGGGGTCGAAGAGGCGAACATCGGCGCCTAAACCGGGAAGCAAAACAAGCACCGGTTCGCTCATCGCTAAAGCTCAATGGATGGCGCGGGCTCGACGAGGGCTTCTGCGACGAATCAGTTTTCTCTGTACCACCTCGCCGAGCGACATGTCCGGACACTTCTTCCAGTTCGCACCGCGTCGAACTTTTCCAGCTTCTCGTTCCGTTCTTGGGTCATCAACGCTCAATTTCTGTATGACCTGTTTTGCAGACAACCGACGCACACCATTGCCCCACGCCTTTCGACGCCGAACTCCTTTCCGCGAAGCTCCCGTGGCTTCTCCGTACATGTTGCGTCGATCCATCGCGTAACTCAATCGCTTCTTTTCCTGTGGCGATCGAGTTTTTTTCGTTTTTGAACGTTTCTTCGAGGCCACGTCTTACACCCCAAGCTTCTCGCTCAAGAACGCCCCCACCTTGTCGAGGCTCACCTTCTGCTGCGTCGCCGTGTCGCGGTCGCGCACCGTCACCGTCTGGACTGCCATCGTGTCGCCATCGATGGTGATGCAGAACGGCGTGCCGATCTCGTCCATGCGGGCGTAGCGTTTGCCGATGGATTGTTTTTCGTCCATCTCGACGCCGCCGAGCTTCCAGAACTTGTCCGAAAGCTCCGCGTGCAACTTCTCCGCAACCTCGGGCATGCCGTCCTTCGCAACGAGCGGGAAGACTGCGGCCTTCACGGGCGCGATGCGCGGGTGCAGCTTCAGGAACTCCGGGCTCGCGCGGGAGTCGTCGCGGGTGTAGCCCTCGCAGATGAGCGCGAGCGCGCCGCGATCGAGTCCGGCGGCGGGCTCGATGCAATGCGGCAGATACCGTTCGCCCTTCTTGCCGCCGTTCGGAAGAATCTCGCCTCGATCCGTATCAAAGAAGTCGAGCTTCGCCCCGCTCACCTTCTGGTGCTGCGTGAGGTCGTAGTTACCCCGGTGCGCGATGCCTTCGAGTTCGCCAAAGCCCGGAGAGGTGAAGGGGAAGCGGTATTCAACATCGCTTGTGCCCTGCGAATAGTGCGAGAGTTCATCCTTCTCGTGCTCGCGCAGGATCAGATTCTCGCCGGCGAGGCCGATCTCCTTCCACCACTCCATGCGGAAGTCTCGCCAGAACTTGTACCAGTCGAGCGATTCATCGGGGTGGCAGAAGAATTCGAGCTCGGCCTGTTCGAACTCGCGCGAGCGGAACGTGAAGTTGCGGGGGGTGATCTCGTTGCGGAAGCTGCGCCCGGTATTGCCAATGCCAAATGGCATCTTGATTCGCGTCGTGTCCGCGACGTTCTTGAACTGCACGAACACGCCCTGCGCGGTCTCCGGGCGCAGGTACACCTTGTTGTCTTCGGTCTGCGTCAGCCCCGCAAAGGTCTCGAACATCAGCTTGAATGGCGCTGGCTCTCCAAGCACGGCTCCGCAGCGCGGACACGGGTCCTGCAACCCGGTCACATTTAACTGCTCGGTCGCCAGATGCCGCACGATCTCAATGATCTCAGGGGGCGACTCCGGCTGCCCGTTCACTCGCGTCACCAGCCAAGACAACGTCACTTCCGGATTGCGAACGAGCGCAAGATTTGGCGCGAGCCGCTTGCCTTTCGTCCGAGCCCATTTCATCAACCGCTCAGCGTTCAATCGTGGCGTTTGTGTGCCTTCGGGAGCAGGATCGAACTCCTGAATTACCGAAGCAAACCACTCCGACGCGGTCACGATCGTGTCCCACAACTGATCGGCACGAACAAAGTGGCCGCATCCAGCGCACTTTCGCATCGGATCGGCGAAGCCAGCCAAATGCCCGCTCGCTTCCCAAACCTTCGGATGCTGGATGATGCACGTTTCAAGCCCAACATTCCGCACCGGCTTCCCGTTCGGCCCGTTGCGTCCCCAGCAGGGGCGCAGGATCATGTCCTGCCACCATGCATCGCGCAGGTTCTTCTTCAGCTGCGCGCCCATCGGACCGTAATCCCAGAAGCCGTTGATCCCGCCGTAGATCTCCGATGCCTGATAGATGAACCCGCGGCGCTTGCAAAGCGCCATGATCGCGTCCATCGGTTTCTTCGAGCTGTCCTGCGTCATCGCGGTCTCCGGAAAACCAGAATCAGAATCTCACCACAGAGCACACAGAGATCACAGAGAAAGACAGGAACGGGAAATCAGAACGCACTCGCCGCCTGAACCATCCCTCTGCCTTTTCTTCTCCGTGTCCTCTGTGTTCTCCGTGGTAAATCTCTTTGTCTTTAGAACATCGCCGCGGAAATACTGCTCACCATCCCCGCGCCGCTGTTGTCCACGGCCGCCGAGTAGTTCAGCATCTCCACCCGCTCCGGCTGCACGGTCTTGAGCCCCGCAACCAGGTTGCCCGTCGAGCACCAGCGCGTCGGGTTCTGCTGCCACGCCATCGACGCGACCAGGTCATCCGGCCGGTTGGTCCGGAAGATCTCGAGCATCTCCTTGTCGTGCGCAAAGGTCTTGTTGCGGAATTCAGCTGCTTCTTTCGTGTCGCCCGCCGGCCCCTGCTGATCGCCGAAGGCCGGGCCCACGTGCGACAGGTCCGCGCTGCTCACGATCAGCGTCTTACCCGGCAGCGACGAGATCGTCGCACGCAGTGCATCGATGAACGGCTGGAGCGCCAGCCCCTTGCCGTCGTAGCTCTCGCCGTTGTTCACGGCCGGATCATGAATCAAGGCCGCGAACACCTTGGGGAAGTTCCCCGCTTCATCGCGCCCGATGCAGTGCTGAATCCACGGGATCTGCAGTTCCACCGAGTGCTCGCGCTCGTGATCGAACCTGTTCGCCAGCAGCAAATCGGCGTTCGCAGCGCCCAGCTTTTCCTTCAGCGTGGCGAGCAATTTCTCATCGAGGTCGCAGGTGCCCAGCACCGTGCGATAGCCCTTGTCGCAGCCGCAGACGCCGGTCGAATCGCCGAAGTGATTCGTCCCCAGCACCACGATCCGGTCCGGGCGATCGGTCACGCGCATCCGCCCCCACACGCTCGCGTAGTTGATCCATCCACGCGCGTAATCGATGTGCGGCGCGACGATCCCCTTCGGCAATTCATTAAAACTCGGCGACTCCGCATTCTCGAGCGCCTTCGAGATCCACGCATCGAAGATCTCACGCAGCTTGGTGCCGCCGATCTCATCTTTTCGCGCATCAGGCAATGCCGCGGCACGCTCCTGCACGGCCCGCTGAAGCTTCTGCGCCTCCGCCTGATCTTCCGGCGGCTTGGCGGGCAGATTCATCTCCCGCGCCACTTCCTGCATCACCAGCGAATCGACGAAAGTCGCCGTCGTCGCCGGGGGCAGGATCGGACTTGAATCAAAGTCCGTCTTCATCTTCGTCATGATCTCGTCGAACTTCGGCCCAAACAGCAGGCCCGACTCATCGAGCTGCACCACAAACTGCCCGAGGATCTCCGGCGTCAGTCCGCGCCCCACCTCCGCACAGATCTGTTCGACCGCCCGCTCGCCATTCATAAGAGGCAGCACCACCTGCATCGCCGGCGCCGTGATCACGATCCGATCCGTGATCTGCTTGGCATCCGCCAGGCCCAGAGCCTGCTGCTCACCAATCTGTGCCGCAAACCCGCGCAACGCACGAATCTTCGGCTTGCTGTGGTGCGCCCACTCCGGGTGGAACGGGGGCAGTTGGGGAGGGGTGGGCTGTCCGGCGGGGCCGCCGGTTGGGTTCTGGCCGGGATTTTGCGTGGTCATGCGCTAGTCTAGGAAGTCACGCCTCCACCCGAGGAGGCCCGTTGCCGGTTTCATAATCCGGCCGACGCAAAAACCCTCGGGTTCGCGCCTAATATCTTGGCCCTGCACGGAGCGGCATCCCCCTCCGGCGGCAATTCACGAGGTTTTTCATGGCCACCGCTACCACAAAGTCTGCTGCTCCCGCCGCCCCCGCTTTCAAGGCTGGGCAGAACGTCGTTTGCACCGTCAGCGCCCTTCCGAAGGCAGCTGGCGCGATCTCCACGATCGAACGCCTCATGCGTCGCGATCCGGAAAACCGCCGCGCTCTCGGCCGCGCTCAGACCAAGCGTCGCCAGCGCATGAACGTCTACAACCGCGGCAACCGCGACTGGGTCAGCCGCGAGACCGCTGCCCGCGTCGTCCGCGTCGAAAAGGGCGCCGAGTGGAAAATGGTCTTCACCCTCGATCTCGCCCCGGACATCGCCTCGGTCAGCCGCTTCGTCCAGATCAAGGCCGGCTGAGCACAACTGAATCTTGATTCCAACCGCAGCCGCCCTTCCGGGCGGCTGTTTGTTTTTCGCCGCGCCCTGTCCGACGAACCGAAACTCCTTGAAGCCTGTATGCGCAACAGAAAGACCCTCCAGTCAGGATGTTGGCGGCGGGTCCGATTTGCCCGCGAATTCCCACCTCGCCTCCTGAAAGCGTTCGTCTTTCGTCTCCCAATCAGACCCGTGTCTCCCTTCGCCAACCCGGAACCGCCCATGAAACTTCTCACCCCTTCTCTCGTTGCTGCTTCCCTCGTCCTTTCTTCCTGCGGCGAGGAAACCAAACCAACCCCCGCGTACCCCGCGGTTTCCCAGGCACTCCCCCAGCCGGCGCCCGAACCAGCCAAGCCCGCAGAAACGCAGCCCATTCCCGCACCCACCCCAGCACCCGCTGCTCAACCGGTCGTCGCGGCAACGCCCGCAAAGCCGACGTACACCGTCCGCGCTGAAGTCGACACGCTCCCCGGCATCGAGAGCAGCGTGCTGCGTCTGCATCACGAGCGCATCCCCAACTTCGCGGGCAAAGACGGCAAAGTCGGCACCGATTCACAGGGCAAGCCGGGCATGAAGCCCATGACCATGAGCTTCGCCAAAGGCCCCGGCGTTTCTTACGAAGGATTGAAAGCCGGCGACAAGGTCGAAGTTGTCGTGGAGATGAACTGGGAAGCAGCGCTCCCCGACGAGCGCATCGTCATCACCAAGCTCACCCGGCTCGCGCCCGAAACCAAGCTTGATTTTGAGGGCCAGCGCTCGCTCAGCGATCCAAAGCCCGTCACTCCCAAGCCCGAGCCGAAGTAATCCGATCGCGATTCACGGTTTGGGCTGCGCCGGGGGGCTGTCGGCCGCTCCGGTGCTCCGGATCGTCATCGCGATCGTCGTTTGCGTGTCCACCTTGGCCTTCATTCCCTGGCCTTCCATGTTCATGTTCACAACCGACTCGCCGGTGACGCGGCCCTCTTTGGCGATGACGCTCGTGAGGTTGTAAAGCAATTCTCCCCGGCTATCACCCGCGAGATCGATCAGCGTGCCGGTGATTCCCTCGGGCAGGTTCCGGATCGGGGAGTCCTTTTCACCGGGCGATTGCTGCACCGAAATGCCCAGCCGGATTGTGTCGCCCTCCCGTGAGATGAGGCGATAGGTCGTACGCTGACGCGACGAAACACCGCCCAGTGTGGCGACCGTTTCAACGCCCCACTTCGCGCCCACGCCTATCTCGGGCTCCGGCAACGCAAGCGACATCTGCGTCAGGCTCTGCTTCATCGATTCGAGCTGCTGCAGCAGCATCGGGTTGGTGATCTTGGAAACGACCGCAAAGTTGCGCTGGTGCCCGAGCGTGTCGACTTCGGCGCTCATCGTCATCCCCACCATTTCCGACACCAGCGCCTTCATCATGGTCGCCATCTCGGGCGGCGTCTGCTCGGTCGCCTTCACATCGAGGCCCGTGATCCCGCACGTGTACTTCCACCATCCCGACGGCAACGCCTCATCCACCGCGATTCGCATCTGGAAGGTGACAGTCGGCATCCGGGGTGTCGGGCTCGCGACGCCGTCCATCGCCATCTTCATCTGCATGTCCATGTCCATCGTGACAAGTTGGACGTCGCCCGGCTTGAGCGCGAGGCGCGCCAGCGCGCGGGGCTCGGCGCCGGTCTCGATCATCTTGACGGTCGGTCCGACCTCTGGCGCGGGCGCCGCCTCGGGCGCTTTGGCTTCCGGCGCAACCGGCTCGGTGAGAACAGACAAAGACATCACGGACGACAACAGCATCGCGATCAGCATGGCCGCATCCTAACCGGATCGAAGGGTGCAAAAAAAAAGCCCCGGCGCTGCGGGCAAACGCTCGAGCGCCGGGTCTCGTGGGGGTCACTTGAACCCCGCCGGGCGACCAAAAGCTTGATCGATCCGACGGAGGCGGTTTCCGATACGCAGAGTTCCGCACCCGGTTC
>JAEUJD010000138.1 GCA_016793015.1 Phycisphaerales bacterium | reverse complement strand
CGCTCGAGCACGAGGGGGGTAGCGAAGCGGAGGATCGGGGAATCGCGTCGGAGATCGAACTCGCCGAGCGAGAAGACCGCCTCGAATGGCGACTGCGCCGTCGTCCCGCGATAGATTGCCTGGACGGTGTAGGGGATACCTTCGATATTGCCACCCAGGCGTGCTTCGGTGCGACCGGAGGCGAAGGTGATCGTGCCACGGTCGGCCTCGACGCGCATCAGGCGGAGCGGGTCGGACGAGGCGACCTGTTTGGATGGGATGTGGGCGACGATCGGCTGCTGCTCGCTGATGCCGGGGAGTGAAACACCCAGATTGGTGAACTCGAGCGTCGCGGCAACGCCGTTGATGGCGTCTTCGGGCGTGGTGCTTGAATCCTGGCGGAAGGAGTACTGGAGGCGGGTGCGCGAGATCTCCCCGGCGAGCGCGAGTTGCGTGAAGATGGGGCGGAGGCGGGTCGGGACGGACTCGGCGGGCCAGTCGTTCAGGGAGACGTTGGTCAGGACGAGTTCGATGCCGTAGGGGTTGATCTTGCCGCCGACGGCCATGCCGAGGATCTCGGTCTTGTCGGGCTGGGTGCGGATTTCCTTGAAGTTGATGGTGACGGCGTCGGCATCATCGGGAACAACTTCGCCTCGCACCTGGAAGGATTTGAGGACGGTGAGGTCCTTGCCGGTGTTCTCGCAGAACTCGATCGTGCCGGAGCGGACGACGACGCGCGGGAGGCGGCCAACGCCGCCGCTGCCGGCGGGCGGGCGCCAGCTTTGGATGTTGACAGCATCGGTCTCGGTGTTCTGGCTGATGCGAGCGGTGATGCCCTCGGCAGCGACGGCCTGAAGGTTGATCTCACCCCGCATCCATTTGGAGGTGTCGAGATCGACTTCGAGGCGGCGGGCTTCGAAGAAGGTGCCGGGCTTGCCGGGAACGTCGGCCACGCGGAACTTGAGGCCGTAGAGGTCGGTGCGGCCGCTCTTATGGATGTGGATGCCATCGAGCGAGGCGATCGCACCGACGCGGTTGGAGAGGACCGACTCGATGATCCAGCGCCCGAGGAAGCCTTGCGTGAGCGCGTAGTAGGTGCCAACCGAAAGCCCGAAGAGCCACGCCAGCACGATGAAGAACCGGCGGACGCGGCGCTTTTTGGGCGTGGTCGGGGCTGCGACGCTGGCGCTCGGGCTGGATGGGGGTTGGGGGTTGGTCATGGAGTGCGGACAACTCGGCCCGCTCGATCGGATATTTTACAAGAAAGCGGGTCGCGCGAGGGGTTGGAACGCGTGGTTCCGTTGCAAATTGGGTCGAGTTGTGGCGGTTTTTGTTCGGCCAAAAGTGTATCTACACATTTGGCCGCGGAGAGGCCTGGCGGGGGCGTCACGCCGGGTCGCTACATTGGTTTCGTGGCGAAACTCAAGACACTCTTTGTTTGTCGGTCCTGCGGTGCGGTCCAGAATCGCTGGCTGGGGAAGTGCCCGGATTGTGGCACTTGGGACAGTCTCGAAGAATCGACCCAGGATCCGAATGCGGGGAAAGACCCGCAGGCGGCGCTCGTTGGCGCGTGGGCGGATTTGGCGGAGCCGAAAGGTCCGGATGAGGAATTGAGTTCGGGATTGAGTCCCGGTTCCGGAGCGAAAGCGCGGCCGATCCACGAGATCGGTGATGACGAGGCGAACATCGAGCGGATGAGTACGGGGATTCATGAACTGGATCGCGTGCTCGGGAAATCGCGCGCTGGCGGTGAGGCGACGGAGAGCGCGGGCGTTGTTCCCGGATCAGCCGTGCTGGTCGGAGGCGAACCGGGGATCGGCAAGAGCACGCTCTTGTTGCAGGCCGCGGCGAGCCTGGCTCGGCGCGGGACGCGGGTGCTGTATGTCACGAGCGAAGAGTCGGCATCGCAGGTGAGGCAGCGCGCTGTTCGACTCGGTTCGCAGAGCGAGAAAGAACTGTTCCTTCTGAGCGACACGAATCTGGCGCGGATCGTGGAGCAGACGCGGAAGGTGATGCCGCGGGTTCTGGTGATCGACTCGATTCAGATGATCTACCGGAGCGATGTTCCGGCGGCGCCGGGCAGCATCACGCAGTTGCGCCGGTGTGCTTCGGAACTGGTGTATCTCGCGAAGAAGAGCGGGATCGCGGTGATGCTGGTGGGGCATGTGACGAAGGACGGGCAGTTGGCGGGGCCGAGGTTGCTGGAGCACTTGGTGGACACGGTGATTAGCTTTGAAGGGGAGCGGTATCACCAGCATCGCGTGGTGCGGGCGGTGAAGAACCGGTTCGGGACGACGCTGGAGATCGGGTTGTTCGAGATGACAGGGGATGGGCTCCGCGAGATCCCGGATAGTGCGGGCGTCTCGCCGGTTTCGGGAACGGAGCCTCGGATCGGGAGCGTGGTGTGCCCGGTGATGACTGGGTCGCGGTGCGTGCTGCTGGAGATTCAGGCATTGACGGCGACGGGTTTTCTTGGCGCGGCAAAGCGGAAATCGAGCGGGCTGGATTCGAATCGGCTGGCGATGCTGATTGCTGTGCTGGAGCAGCACGCGGGGCTGAGGCTTGCGGATCGCGATATTTTCGCGAGCAGCGTCGGCGGGCTCAAGGTTGTTGATCCGGCGTGCGATCTTGCGCTGCTGCTAGCGATTGCGTCCGCGCAGATGCGGAAGGCGATTGACCCTGCGACGTGCGCGATTGGTGAGGTTGGACTTGGCGGCGAGATTCGGCCTGCTTCGCAGATCGATGCGAGGTTGCTCGAAGCGGCGCGGCTCGGGTTCAAGCGTGTCGTGCTGGCGCGAGGGAAGGGCGTGGTTGCGCCAAAGGGCGTGAAGGTGGAGTTGGTGCAGGTGAAGAATGTGGATCAGGCGATCGAGCAGCTGGGGTGAGAGTAAGTTGACGGGAAAGAAGGCATCGAGGCCAGAGGCATCGAGCCATCAAGTGGAGATCAAGATCGCGTTGCCAGCCAGTCGGGCAATTCCATCGGGCGGCCGTCGTGGTTGATGCAGGCGAGTGTCGTTGATGCGCTTGCGGCGGAAACGGGGAGCGTTTCTTTGGCGTTCTCGCGTTTGGTGACGATCACTTCGTAGGTGTGCTCGATCTTGATGCGGCTGCCGCCGATCCAGGCGGTGCGGATCTCGACGGTGTCGTCATAGAGCACGGGGCGACGGTACTTCACTTCGAGCTTGACGATGACGAGGAAAACGCCACGTTCTTCGAGGGTTTTGTACGTGATGCCGGTGTCGCGAAGGAGATCGGTGCGGCCGATCTCGAGCCACGGGATGTACGAAGCGTGGTGCGCGACGCCCATGGGGTCGCATTCGCAGTAGCGGACGAGGACGGTGCTGCTGCCGGATGCAGAAGGCTTGGTCATGTCAGAGGGTAGATTGCGCGGGAGACGGGCGCTTCGATAAGCGGGGAGGGGTGGTCGGTTGGCTTGGCGATCATGCGCCAGAAGCAGGGGAGTGATTCGTTCCAGGTGTTGAGTATGTCGGCGGCACGTTTGCTTCCGGTCAGAATCCGGTGCTTCTCGATGAGCGAGCGGAGTCTGCGCTCTTCAAGCCCGGATGGAATGCGGTGCAGGTCCACCATTTCGAGATTGGCGAGTTCCGGCAAGTGGCCGTGGAGATCGAGAACGAAGGCCTCGCCACCGGACATGCCGGCGCCGAAGTTGCGGCCGAAGACCCCGAGGATGACGACTGTGCCGCCGGTCATGTATTCGCAACCGTGATCGCCCACTCCTTCGACAACAGCGGTGCAGCCGGAATTGCGGACACAGAAGCGCTCGCCGGCTCGGCCGGCGATAAAGACTTCGCCCCCGGTCGCGCCGTAGAGGACGGTGTTGCCGACGATGGTGTTGATGTGGGATTCGATCGGGCAGTCGGAGGGCTGCGCGATGATGATCGTGCCCCCGTGCATGCTTTTGCCGACGTAATCCTGCGCATCCCCTCGGAGGGTCAGGCGCATGCCGTTCGTGCAGAACGAGCCGAAGCTTTGGCCGGCGACGCCTTCGAATGTGAGATTGATGGTGTTGTCGGGATAGCCGTCTTCGCCTTTGAGGCGGGCGATCTCACCCGCGAGGCGTGCGCCGACGGTGCGCTCGCGGTTGTTGATCGGGTAGGTTTGCGTGAAGGTGCCACCGGCGTAGATGGCGGGCCAGGCATCGGCGAGGATGCGCTCGTCGAGCGGCATCTCGGTTTCGGGGCGGAGATTGCGTGGAGTGGTCTGATGAAGAGGGCCGGGAGTGGAAGGGCGGGCGAGGAGCGCGGTGAGATCGAGTCGCTCGGATTTGGGAAGTGTGATGTCCTGGCGCGGTTCGAGCAGTTCGGTGTGGCCGATGATTTCATCGAGCGAGCGGAAACCGAGTTCGGAGAGAATGAGGCGGACTTGTTCCGCCGTGTAAAGCATGAAGGAGATGATGTGTTCGGGGCGGCCGGGGAACTTCGCGCGGAAGTCTTCGCGTTGGGTTGCGATGCCGACGGGGCAGGTATTGGAATGGCATTGGCGTGCCATGATGCAGCCCGCGGCGAGAAGCGAGACGGTGCCGAAGCCGAATTCTTCAGCGCCGAGCAGCGCGGCGAAGACGACATCGCGGCCGGTGCGCAGGCCACCATCGACACGAAGGCGAACGCGGGAACGCAGGCCGTTCTTGACGAGCGTTTGCTGTGTCTCGGCGAGACCGAGTTCCCACGGCAGGCCGGCGTGCTTGATTGAAGAGAGCGGCGATGCGCCGGTGCCTCCTTCGTGACCGGAGATCTGGATGACGTCTGCGTACGCCTTGGCAACACCCGCGGCAATCGTGCCGACGCCGACTGTCGAGACGAGCTTCACGGCGATGCGGGCGAGGCGATTGACGCGCTTGAGGTCGTAGATGAGTTGCGCGAGATCTTCGATGGAATAGATGTCGTGGTGGGGAGGCGGCGAGATGAGCGTTGTGCCGGGCGCGGCGCGGCGGAGGCCGGCGATCTCTGCGGTGACTTTGAAGCCGGGAATCTGGCCACCTTCACCGGGCTTCGCGCCCTGACCCATTTTGATTTCGAGTTCGGTCGCGGCGACGAGGTAGAGAGGCGTGACGCCGAAGCGGGCGGTCGAGACCTGCTTGATCGTGCTGTTGCCCCAATCGCCGGAATTCGGGCGCCAAGAGCTTTTCATCTGTCCATCAAGCTGCGGGAGTGAGCGAACGGTGTAGCGGGCGAACCGGGATGGATCTTCACCACCCTCGCCGGAGTTGCTGCGGCCACCCAGGCGGTTCATCGCGACCGAGAGCAGTTCGTGCGCCTCGCGCGAGAGGGAGCCGTGGCTCATGGCTTGCGTCGTGAAACGCTGGGCAATTGATGCAGCGGATTCGACCTCATCGAGCGGAACGGGAGATTGCGCGGGCTTCCAGCGGAGCAGATCGCGGATGCGGGCGATTGGGCCGGCATCCGCGCGGCGGGAGTATTCATCGAAGGCTTCGCGCGATTGGGTGCGGACGGCCTTGTGCAACGCCGTGAAGACCTCTGGGTTGTTTGTGTGGTGCTCGGCGTTTTTGCGGAAGCGGTAGATGCCTCGATCGGGGAGCGTGGAGACATCGGCAGCGCTCTGGGGTGCGAAGGCTTCGGCGTGGAAGCGGAGTTGGTCGGTCGCGATCTCGCGGAGGCCGATGCCGCCGAGGCGGGCGGGCGTGCTTTCAAAGTGGGCGTCGATGAGTTCGCGGGAGATGCCGATAGATTCGAAAAGCTGCGCTCCGCGATAACTGTGCAGCACGGCGATGCCCATTTTCGCCATGATCTTGAGGATTCCCTTCTCGATTCCGGTGCGGAAGCGGGTGAGGGCGAGCTCGGGATCGGTTGCAGAGGCGAGCGACGCGACGGTTTCAAAGGCGAGACGCGGAAGGATGAGTGTCGCGCCGAAGCCGAGGAGGCAGGCGAAGTGATGGTCTTCGCGGATGTCGCTGGCGTCGGCGACAAGTGATGCGAGCAGGCGTTTGCCTTTGCGGATCAGGTGCTGCTGGACGGCAGAAACCGCGAGGAGCATCGGGATTGGTGCGAAATCTGCGCCGACATCGTGATCGGCAATGATGACCAGCGATGCGCCGGCATCAACCGCGGCTTCGGCGTCGATGCAGAGTTGGTGGAGCGCCGGTTCGAGCGCATCGGGGCCGGAAGCGACTGCGAAGCGTGCCGGTACTGTCTTCGCGATGAATCCGTCGGCTTCGCGATCCTTCAGCCAGTTCAGATCGGATTCGGAAATGATGGGCGAGGGAAAGCGAATGAGACGGGCGGCGGAAGGGGAATCGTCGAGCAGGTTGGCGCGTCGCCCGACCGCAGTCTGAATCGACATGATCGCCTCTTCGCGGATCGAGTCGATGGGCGGATTGGTCACCTGTGCGAAGCGCTGCTTGAAGTACCGGTAGATCGGTTGCGGCTTGCCCGAGAGCACCGCGATCGGCGTGTCGTCGCCCATCGAACCGACCGGCAGCTTTGCGTCTGCGCTCATTGGGCCGAGGATGCGGTCGAGGTCTTCCTTGCCGAAGCCGAACATTTTTTGCGTGCGAGCGAGTGACTCGGGCGAGGTGAATCGATCTGTAACCGGGAGCATCGAACGCGAAACATTGGTGTGATCGGCGCGAAGTCGGTTGTTGTCGAGCCAGGATTCGAAGGGGAGCGAGGACGAAACCTCTTCCTTGATCTCGCGGCTGTGGAGCACCCGCTTGTTCACCATATCGACGGCGAAGATGCCGCCGGGGGCGAGTTTGCCCTTTTCGATGATGCGGCGCTGATCCACCGGAATGATGCCGGCTTCGGACGCGGCCACCACCAGGCCATCGTCGGTGATCCAGTAGCGCATCGGGCGGAGACCGTTGCGATCGAGCGATGCGGCGGCGATGCGGCCATCGCTGAACACAAGTGCCGCGGGACCATCCCAGGGTTCCATCAGCGTCGAGTTGTACTCGTGCATGGCGCGGACGGAATCGCCAAGATCGACGACGGATTGGTGAGCTTCGGGAACGAGCATCATGAGGACGCGGAGCGGATCGCGTCCGGCCATGGTGAGGAGCTCGAACACGCGGTCAAATGTGGCGGAATCGCTGTCGTTGGCGTGGACGACAGGGAGGAGGTCGGCGAGGGAATCACCAAAGACTTTGCTGGTGAGGGAGGATTGGCGAGCGCGAAGCCAGTTGATGTTGCCGCGGAGCGTGTTGAACTCGCCGTTGTGGGCGATCATGCGGAAGGGCTGTGCGAGGAACCAGGTAGGGAAGGTGTTGGTGCTGAAACGCTGGTGGAAGACGCAGACGGCGGTGAGGTAATCGGGGTCGGCGAGATCGGGGAAGTACGTTGCGAGCTGCGGGGTTGCGACAAGACCCTTGTAGACGATGGTGCGCGAGCTGAATGAGCAGAGGTAGAAGGGATCGCACCCAGCCTGCGCGACGCGCTTCTGGATGCGACGTCGGCAGACGTAGAGAGCGCGTTCGAAGTCGAGGTCGCTCAGGCCTTGAGGGCGCTTCATCAGGACTTGGCGGGTAAGCGGTTCACTGACGCGGGCCTGATCACCCAGCGCGGCGCGATCGGTCGGGACTTCGCGCCACATGAGGAGGACGATGCCGGCCCGCTTGATTTCTTCTTCGACGATCGCAATGCCCCGGTCGCGCGCGGGTGCATGCGAGCGCGGAAGGAAGAGCATGCCGACGGCGAGGTCAGCCTCATCGACTGCAAACCCCGCGGCATGGAGGTCGCGGGCAAGGAGCTTTCGAGGGATCTGGGTGAGAATGCCGGAGCCGTCGGCCGTGAAGCCGTCCGCGCTGACCGCGCCGCGGTGAGCGAGATTCGCGGCACCGGTGAGCCCGAGTTGAAGAAGGTGGTGGGAGGGGGAGCCATCGACCTTTGCCACGAAGCCGACGCCGCAGCCGTCGTGTTCGTTGGTCGGGTCGTAGAGGCCTTCCGGGGCGGGTAGTTCGGAGTTCATTCCGGGAGGGCAAGTTACAGCAAATGAAACTCGTTGCGGGCGCGGGGCGAGCGAAACAGCATCAGAAAACGCATGAAAACAGGCTTGGTTTGTTACGGAAACGTTTCAGTGGGCGGTTCGGGCCGAGTCGGCGCGTGCCGCGTCACTTCGAGCGCTTATCGCGGGTGATCTGTGCGTAGGCATTGTGGCTGTGGATCGACTCGAAGTTTTCCGAGTTGATCTGATACCACGTGATGCGGTCGTCCTTGTTCAGGCTTACGGCGAGATCACGGACGATGTCTTCGACGAACTTGGGATTCTCGAAGGCCTTCTCTGTGACGTACTTCTCGTCGGGGCGTTTGAGCACGGCGTACACCGGGCTGCTTGCCGCGGCCTCGAGGTGCTTGACGACTTCTTCGATCCAGAGGTTGCCCTTGAAGCGGACCTTGGCCTCGATCTCGCAGCGCTGGTTGTGCGCGCCGTACTCGGAGATTTCCTTCGAGCAGGGGCAGAGGCTGGTGGCGGGCGCCGCGACGCCGATGATGAAATCCTCGACGTGGTTGGCGTTGCATTCGAAAGTGACTTTGTAGTTCATGAGGCCGGGTTGGCCGGTGACGGGTGCGAGCTTCTTAATGAAGTAGGTGAAGCGGGCCTCGAAATGGGCGTCTTCAGCGCCGAGGCGCTCGCAGATGGCGCGGGTGAGCTTGGGGATGCGATCGGGCGTGAGCGGCTCGGAGGTGTGATCGTTCAGCACCTCCAGAAAGCGACTCATGTGCGTGCCCTTTTTGTAGTGCGGCAGCGCGACGTACATATTGATGGTGGCGACGGTGGTCTGCTCGCCCCCGTCTGGTTCGCGGAGGCGGATCGGGTAAACCACTTCCTTCACGCCCACGCGGTCGATCGCGACGTTGCGCTGATCGCGCGAGGCCTGTACATCGACCATGGCCTCCGGGCGAACGGATTCCTTGGTGTGGACAACGACGGGGTTCTTGGTGGTCTTTGGCAAAGCGTGATTTCCTGCCCGAATCTTAGGATTCCGGTCGCAGCTTTTCGTTGCACGCGGAAAGGCGGATTCGCGGGGTTTCGCGCGGTTTGCGGACGCAGAATCGCGGGCCTTGGCTCAATCGTGGCGGAGCGCGACGATCGGATCCTGTGCCGCGGCACGCCGGGCGGGGTAAATGCCGAAGATCAGGCCCACGGCGACGGCAACGCTGAACGCGAGGATGACCGAACCGAGCGTGACGTAGGTGGGGAGCGCGACCGACTGGCTGAAGTACTGGCCCACGACCGGCATCTGGGGCAGGCGCGGCGCGATCCACTGGATAAACCAACTGCTGCCGATGCCGAGTGCAACGCCCATCAGGCCGCCACCGGTTGAGAGAACCGAGGTCTCGACGAGAAATTGATAGAGGATTGCTTTGCGTGTTGCGCCGAGTGCACGCCGGATTCCGATCTCGCGTGTTCGCTCGGTGACAGTGGCGAGCATGATGTTCATGATGCCGATGCCGCCGACGAGGAGGGAGATGCCGGCGATGAAGCCCAGGACAAGATTCCAGGTGAGCTGGCTCTTCTTGGCGTTCTCGAGGAGCTCGTACGGGACGATCATCGAGACATCGAGGGCATCGGTGTGACGCGAGTCGATGATGCGTTTGAGGCGTTTGGAATCGGGCAGAACGCGTTCGCGGTCGGGGCTGGCGACGTAGATCTCGGAGACTTCGACTTGGCTGTTGGAGAAGGAGCCGCCGCTCCCTCGGAAAACCATGTCGCCCATGACGGAGCGCGCGGTCGAAATGGGGACGTGGACATCGAGGTTGAGATCACGGCCGACAAGTGCCGAGCCGGCGCCTCCGGCGAGGCCGATAGGCGAGAGGACACCGATGACAGTAAAGGCCTTGGAGTCGATGCGGAGCGTGTCTCCGAGCGGGTCATCGAACTTGAAGAGCTGGCGGGCGACTTCGGAGCCGATGACGCAGACCATCGACTGAGCTTCAAGATCGGCATCGGAGAGGTAGCGGCCCCGAGCGACACGGAGCTTGGCGACATCGCAGAAGGCCGGCGTGGTTCCGAAGGCCTGGCTGGTGCGAGACAGCTCGGCACGCGACATCTTGCTGCCGACTTCCTTCAGCGGCACGATCGCATCGGCGTCGGGGAAGTTGCTGGTGATGACGTCGAGATCATCGCGGCGCAGGCCGTAGCGGCTGATCCAGTTGTTGGAGCTTTTCTTCTGATTTGACTGGCTCTCGGCGGGCCGCTGAGAGCGGAGGATGATGTTCTTCGCGCCGAGCTGCTCGATCTGGAGCAGGGCCTGACGCTTGGAACCTTCGCCCAGCGAGACCATCGCGATGACGGCGGCAACGCCCAGAATGATGCCCAGAGCGGTCAGGAACGAGCGCAGCAGGTGCAGGTGCAGGTTCGTGAGGCCCAGCTTGATGGTTTCGAATAGAAAAATCACTGCCCGATCCTACGGATTCGGGCTTGTGCTGTCGCGGAATCCGGTCGATACTGGCGGGAAGTGAGCGATGTTCAGGGACAATTTCGGGTGATGGAAGAACGGGAGACTCCGCGCGGGTGGAGTTATCGCGTCGTTGTCGGGGCGGGCGAGGAAAACTCGACCGAGCACGAGGTGACGCTCTCGTGGGTTGATCACAATTACTGGTGCGGCGGGACGCAGGCGCCGAGTGTCACGGCTGAGCGGGTGCTGGAAGAGCTGCTTCGGGCGATGGACTGCCGCGAGATAGCGGACGCATTCCCGGCCCGGTTCGGGGAAGAACTGCCGGCGCGATTTGATTTGTCGCTTGCGCGGCGGCTGGTGCGGGGGCTTGATGCCTCGATGCGCCGGGCTGGTTAGTTTCCATTGCGAACATGTCAGAAGCTGATTCGGTACGCTCCATGGAATAGGAGTGCGCGATGTCGGCGTTGATTCTTCTTGCATTGATTGCGGCGTTGATTGCCGGCGTGCTGCTGGTTTGGTTCGGGCTGCGCGGGCGGCGGATTAATCGGGATCCGGTCTGCCGCGATTGCGGGTTCAATCTGAAGAGTTTGGCTGCGGGATCCGCGACCTGTCCGGAATGTGGAGGAGGACTGAAGCGGGCGAAGGCGGTGCGGATAGGCGAGCGGAGGCGGATGCCGCTGGTGGTACTCGCGGGGATTGTGATGTTCATCACTCCCTGCGTTCCTTTGGGTGTTTTTGGATTTACCGTACTGACCGGGCAGAGCCTCGCCAGACTGCCCTTTGGACTCGTGGTACTGCAATCTCGCTTCGCGAGTGGCGAGTACTTGAAGGGCATTGCTGTCGAAATCGAGCGGAGGATTCTTGCCAACGCGTTGAGCAAGGATCAGATTCGAGAGGCCGTTGATCGAGTACTCGAAATTCAGAAAGACTGGGACAATCCGTGGTTCGAAGAGTGGGGTCAAGTCATCGAGGCGGCGAAAGCGGTCGGTGAGTTCAGCCCGGAACAAGATGCCGAGTGGTCAGCAAATGCTCCGAGAATTGAACTCGTCGCTCGGTCACCGGTGCGCGCGGGCGATTTCGTGCGCGTGTACGCCGTCTCGCGGGGCGCGCATACTTCACCAAACAATCAATCGTTCTACTACGTTTCGTTAGAGTCCGCGACAATTGGCGGATTAGATGCGACTACGAAGGAAACGACAGGTTGGGCGAGGCCCCTGCACTCGGGTGAAAGGCTCGGCCAGATTTCCTATCAGGGGTCGAAGGTGAATCCGAACGTGGTAATGGGCTCACTCAGCAGCTCGGACGGAGTTCTGAGAGTTCCGGAGAAACTTCAGCCCGGCGAGTACGAAGTGGACATGCTGGTTGCACGAATGACAGGGAGTTCGCGAGTTTCGCTGGACGCAAGTCATCCGCGCCAAGGGCTAAAGGCGAAAATACAAGTTACTGCGCGTGATTCACCAGGAATTG
The DNA here is from genome assembly GCA_016793015.1 of Phycisphaerales bacterium. Lineage (GTDB taxonomy): Bacteria > Planctomycetota > Phycisphaerae > Phycisphaerales > UBA1924 > JAFEBO01. Next base: position 17,975 of record JAEUJD010000138.1, on the reverse strand, counting down.
AAGTTGTTGCCGCATCGCAGTCGCTCGACGCACAAGTTCGAGGCAAGCTTGAGCCAAAGCGCGCTCGATGGATGCTTGATATTGGCCCCCAGTTTGATCGAAAGAATCGGAAATGGATTTGGGAGCCGGAAATGCTCTGGAAGCTTGACCTCGAGCTGTTCAGCGGACGTCCAAATCCACCGTTCGATCTCGCGATGGAGGTGTTCGTAATCGACCAACATGGAAAGGAAACAAAGGTTGGGACGCTCACGACGGAGCCGGGGCATGTCAAGGACTTAGCAGACGCAGTTCAGAAAGCACAGACCAAATCGAATCGGGAAGTTACGTTCTCGATGGTGGACTTGGCGGAGCCAATTCCTGGGCCGCTATCGATTGTCTTCCGCGCAAGCGAGCGCGTCGCACAGGAAACGCTTGGAATATCCCAAATCTACGGTGGCGTGATCCGGGTCGACGACGTTGCTGTTTCATACAGCCGAACGAATGACAAGCCTAGTGGGAGCTTGGGCAGTTCGACCAAAGAGCTGGTCGTGGAAGGTGCGCTCCAGTGGTTTGAAGAGTGGAAGAAAAGGGACGGTCGGTGACAAGGAAACACCGAAACGGCTACTTCAGCATCGACTTCAGATACTGCCCCGTGTAGCTCTTCTCCACCTTCGCCACCTGCTCCGGTGTTCCCTGCGCCACGATCGTTCCGCCCTTCGCTCCGCCTTCGGGGCCAAGGTCGACGATCCAATCGGCACACTTGATCACGTCAAGATTGTGCTCGATGACAACGAGCGTGTGGCCTGCCGCGGCGAGGCGGTCGAAGACGTGGACGAGTTTGCGGATGTCTTCGAAGTGCAGGCCCGTGGTCGGTTCATCAAGGACGTAGAGCGTCTTGCCGTACGGATTCATCGCGCGGGTGCGCATGACCTCGAAGCGTTCCGCCCACTTCGATTTTTTGTCTTTGCCCTTCTTCGCCTTGGCGAGATCGTCGAGGGCATCGGTTTCGGCTTCTGAATCTTCGCCTGCTTCTATGCCGGATTCTCCCTTGCCGGAACTCTTTCCATCCGGCGACGGGCTTCCCGCGGCGATGATCTCGGCCTGCTCCAACGCTCCAAACGTCTTGCCGAGTTCGGTGGCGAGCTTGATGCGCTGGGCTTCGCCACCGGACAACTGCGTGCTGGGCTGGCCGAGAGTGATGTAATCGAGGCCGACGTCGTGCAGGCACTTGAGGAACCGCAGGATCTTCGGGTGATTCTCGAAGAACGCGAGCGACTGCTCGATGGTCATGTCCAGCACGTCGGCGATGGACTTGCCTCGGTAGTGAATTTCGAGCGTTTCACGGTTGTAGCGCTTGCCGCGGCAGACTTCGCACTCGACAAACACATCCGGCAGGAAGTGCATCTCGATCTTTTTGAGGCCCTGCCCTTCGCAGGCCTCGCAGCGCCCGCCTCCGTTCTCGGCGCGAACGTTGAAGGAGAAGCGGCCGGGCTTGTAGCCCCTGATCTTGGCTTCTTTGGTCGCGACGAAGACCTTGCGGATGTCATCGAAAATGCCGACGTATGTCGCAGGGTTCGAGCGTGGGGTGCGGCCGATGGGCGACTGGTCAACCTCGATCACGCGATCGAGTGTCTTGGGCCACTTGAACGAAGCGTGCGCACCGGGCTTATCACGCCGGCCCAGAAGCTGGTTGTTCGCGGAGACGAGCAGAATGTCATTGACGAGCGTGGATTTGCCGCTGCCGCTGACTCCGGTCACGCAGACGAGGCCCCCGGTGGGCACGGCGACGTCAACCTTCTTCAGGTTGTTCTGCGTTGCGCCCTTGATCGCGATGGCGTTTTTGGTGTCGAGCTTGCGGCGTTCTTTCGGCACGGGGATGTGCTTGCGGCCCGAGAGGTAGTCGCCGGTGAGCGACTCCTTCACCGCGCAGATTTCCTTGACGGTGCCCTGCGCGACGATGCGTCCGCCGTGGACGCCCGGGCCGGGGCCGACATCGAGCACGTGATCCGCGGCACGGATCATGTCTTCGTCGTGTTCAACGACAAGAACACTGTTGCCGATGTCGGCAAGGTGGCGGAGGGTTTTGATGAGGCGGTCGTTGTCGCGCTGGTGCAGGCCGATGGTCGGTTCATCGAGCACGTAGCACGCGCCGACGAGGCCGCTGCCGACCTGCGTGGCGAGGCGGATGCGCTGCGCTTCCCCACCGGACAGCGTGGCGGTCTTGCGATCGAGCGAGAGGTATTCGAGGCCGACGCCGGTGAGGAAGCGGAGGCGGTTGTTGATTTCCTTGAGGATCGGCTCGGCGATCGACTGCTGTTCCTTGGTGAGTTTCAGGTTGCTGATGTAGTCGAGCGCATCGAGGATGTTGAGGCGGGAGAATTCGGCGATGTTGAGCATCGTGCCGTCGGCCTTCGGGCGGCCGATAATGTTGTCGGAGAAGGCCTTGCTGATGTCGGCCTTGTGCGTGCTGGTGAGCAGGACGTGCAGGGCTTCGAGGCGCAGGCGATCACCTTTGCACTCTTCGCATGATTTGGTGGACATGAACTGCCCGAGCCACTCCTTGACGGTCGGGTTGTCGGTCTTTCCCCACCATTCGGTGAGCTCGGGTATGACACCCTGCCAGTTGCCCTTGCTGCCGACCTTGAGCTTGGAGACTTTGCCGGTCGCGGGGTCGCCGGAGTAGCCGTAGAGCAGCATCTGCCGCTGGTCCTTGGTGAAGGTCGCAACGGGTGAGCTGTAATCGAGGCCGATCGCTTTGCAGAATTTCTTGAGCCCGCGCTGGAACCAGGCGCGAACGGCCATGTTCTTGGCATACGCGACGATGGCGCCTTCGCTGAGCGACTTCGATTCGTTCGGCAGGACGAGCAACTCATCGAGTTCGAGGAGGTTGCCAAGGCCCGAGCAAGTCTTGCACGCACCCTGCGGCGAGTTGAACGAGAAGAGCCGTGGTTCGAGCTCTTCGAGCGCGACTTCGGGATGATCCGGATCAGAGAAACGCGTGGAATAGGTCGTGTCGCGCCAGTTTCCGTCACTCGCTTCGATCGAGACGATCGCGGTGCCCTCGGCCACACGCAGCGCCGCCTCGACCGATTCCGCGATCCGCTGGCGGGCTTCGGGCCCGAGGGAGATGCGGTCGATCACGGCATCGATGCTGTGCTTCTCGAAGCGTCCGAGCTTGAGCGGGTTCTCGCTCGGGTCCTTGAGAACATCGCGCAGTTCGAGCAATTTGCCATTGACGCGGGCGCGTGCCCAGCCTTGCTTCACGAGGTCTTCGAGTACGTCGCGATGGAAGCCCTTTTTGCCTCGGACGACCGGCGCGAGGATCATGAAACGCGCGGGCTTGTCCTTGGCGGAGGTTTCGCTCGCCCGGGCGATCACGGCATCCACAATCTGGCTGCTGCCCATCGCGCTGATCACGCGCCCCGAACGCTCGATGACGGAGCCGTCCTTCTTCGTCTTGGTCGGGGCCCACGAGTGGGGGATGCCGCAGCGGGCAAAGAGCAAGCGCAGGTAGTCGTAGATCTCGGTGGTCGTTGCGACGGTCGAGCGCGGGTTGCTGCTCGCGCTCCGCTGCTCGATGGCGATGGTGGGCGGCACGCCCTCAACCTCATCGACATCCGGCTTCTTGAGCTGCTCAAGAAACTGACGCGCGTACGCGGAGAGCGACTCCATGTACTTGCGCTGTCCCTCGGCGAAGATCGTGTCGAATGCGAGGCTGCTCTTGCCGCTGCCGGAGAGGCCCGTGATCACCACCAGCTTGTCACGCGGGATCTCGACGTCGATGTTCTTCAGGTTGTGCTCGCGTGCTCCGCGGACGTGGATGATGCGGTTCTCATACGCGCTCGATCGGCGCAGTCCGTTGTCGGCTCGTGCTTTCACTTCAACGACGGGCGAAGCATCCCGGCTCGGCTTGGGCGGCGCGGCATCGATCGGGGGCTGGGTGGATGGCAATTTCCTCTTCTCCTCGGGCACAAAACGACTGTAAGCGACCCCCGTTCGGGATTCGTTCAGAAGGGCAAAACCGATTCAAAATTGTGTGTTCTTACTGAGGTGAGTCGGGCTGCCTCGTCGGTCCCGTGCTCGCATCGGGCTGGGCGGGCGCCATCGGGACTGGAACTGGGGCTTGCGGCTGGGCGAACTGGGCTTCGTACGCCGCCCGGTCGGCCTCGCGCCGGCGTGCTTCGGCGGCACTTCGCGCCCTGAACATCCCCAAAATTAGAAAGCCGATCGCGATGCCGATGCAGTAGATGCCCAGGCGATAGAGGAACCCGGCCCGATCGCTCGGGGGCGCTCGGTTTGGCAGATCTTCGACGGGATGGGGGCTCGGGTGCGATTCCACGCGCGGGATGGTACGGCTCCACCAAAAAAGAAGAGCGGCCGTCCCCTCCCAGGAAACGGCCGCCCGTACGAACGCGGAGAGAAGAAGAATTTCAGGAGCGGCGACGGCGCGCAGCACCGAGTGCGACGGCGCCGATCAACGCAAGGCTCGACGGAGCGGGCACAACTGCCATGGCGGTGATGAGCGCTCCGCCCCCGATCTCGCCGATCATCGTGCCCTGACCGGTGGCCAGGTCGATGCGCCAGAACGTGCTGCTGCCGAGCGCGTTGTTGCGCACGGTGGCGTACGCGATGCCGGTCAGACCGGAAATATCAAAGCCGCCCAGGTCGGTGATATCCGCGCCAACCGAGCCGACGGTCATCAACTGACCGGCGTTCGCCGGATTCTGGATAGCGAGAATGTCCAGGTTCGTGTCCAGAACGTAGAGCGTGGTGGACAGCGCGCCCGCGAACGAATTCGTATACGCGGCATGCACGGCGTTGGGATTCGTGCCGAAGTTCACATCGCCCGGGCGATAAGCGATCGGGGTATCAACGGCCGCGACGGCGCCCGTGTCCGGGTGCAGACGCAGGTTCTGATCGACATCGCTGATGACGCGGATGCGATCAACGGTCGGGTTGAAATCAAAGCCGAACGAGGAGCCGTTGAGCGGCGTGCTGAACGACGGGCCGATCTGCATTGCAGCGCCGGTTGTCTTGTTGATCTTGTAGAGCCGGTTCATCGAGCCGAGCGCATAGAGCTCGCCGGTGTTGGGACGAAGGTCGATTCCGTGGATGACCTCGTTGGCTTGAAGACCAGAGATCGCAACGCCGCTCAGAAGCGAGCCCGGCGTGGAACTGTCCCACGTGACCAGCGACTGCTGGAGTGTGACCCCGTAGACGAGTTCGGCGTTGGCAGAGGTCGCGGCGATCGCGCCCGCCGATGCGAGAACGAGCAGGTGATTTAGACGCATTCGAGATTCTCCTTCCCCCAAGAGCAAGATCGCGGGCGCGCCGCCACCGTCCCATTCCGACTCCGGAACGGGTGACAATGAGGTAAGAACCGAGCCCGGGATGTGTACCGGAACGGGGGAGTTCGCCCCTTATGTCGGCGCCCGCGCCGGCCCGTTCAGAAATCTGCGGTTTTGTGCGAATCTGAAAACCGGTTCACACGCGAACTCTTCGGCGCGGGGATAGTCGTCACCCGCCGCCTTTCTTGCGCATCGCGCGCGTGATTTTTACGCCTGGCATTCCGGGACGCTTGCGCGATTGGGCTTCGGCTTTCTCGCTCAATTCCGAGCGTCGAACGCGGGTTGAACTTCCGGACTTGGTCGCCTTTTCGAGTCGCTGCTCGAGGGATCTGAGCTGATCACGCAGGATTGCCGCGGCCTCGAAATCGAGCTTGCGTGCCGCTTCCACCATTTCTTCGCGGATGGTGACGAGCAGCTCGGAGATCTCGTAATCGGCCTCTCGCTCGCGAACGGCGTCGCGGGCCTGCTTGCGCCCCTTCAGGGTGGTTTCGAGGCCGCGCCGGATTTCCTTCTTGATTGTCTCGGGTGTGATGCCGTGCTTCTCGTTGTACGCGACCTGCTTGGCACGCCGGCGTTCGGTCTCGCCGATCGCGGCCTGCATCGCCGGTGTCATCTTGTCCGCGTACATGATGACCAGGGCATTCACGTTTCGAGCGGCGCGGCCCATCTGCTGAATGAGACTCGTGCCGGAGCGCAGGAAGCCCTCTTTATCCGCATCGAGAATGCAGACCAGCGAGACTTCCGGCAAATCGAGCCCCTCCCGAAGCAGGTTGACGCCCACGAGCACATCAAACTCGCCCAGACGCAGATCGGTCAGGATCGCCACGCGCTCGAGCGTCTCGACTTCGCTGTGCAGATAGCGGACCCGCAGGCCTTTCTGATCGAGATAGCTGGTGAGATCTTCGCAGAGGCGCTTGGTGAGCGCGGTGACGAGCACACGCTCCCCTTTCGCGACCCGGGCCTCGCACTGCTCGATGAGATCCGGCACCTGCCCCTGCGCCGGCTTCACTTCGATGATCGGATCGAGCAAGCCCGTGGGTCGAATCACCTGCTCCGCGACCTCGCCCTCGGTTCGCGCAAGTTCGTACGGCCCGGGCGTCGCGCTCACAAATGCGATCTGCGGCACGATCGACTCGAATTCCTCGAATCGCAGCGGCCGGTTGTCGAGCGCGCTCGGCAGGCGGAACCCGTGATCCACCAGCACGGTCTTGCGAGCCTGGTCGCCATTGAACATCGCACGAATCTGCGGCAGCGTCACGTGCGACTCATCGATGATGAGCAGCCAATCGCGATAGTTGGGCCGCCGCGATGTTTCGAGTCGTTCGGGCGTTCCCTCTTGAGCTTCACGCACGCCGCGCGGCGCCGTGAAATAGGCGTCCTTGCCCGCGGGCGGCGCGAAATCGAAGTAATCCATCAAGGTAAACGGCCGTTCCCCCCGCTGGCGACCGTCCATGAAACGCGAATAGTTCTCGATTCCCTGGCAGATACCGGTCTCTTCGAGCATCTCAAGGTCGTATTTCGTGCGGCTGATCAGCCGCTGCGCTTCCAGCAGCTTGCCCTGCGAGCGAAGTTCGAGCACACGCGCATCCATTTCAGTTCGAATCGCCGCGAGCACGCCCTGCATCTGCTCCTCGGGCATGACGTAGTGCACCGCGGGGAAGAGGAAGAACTGGCGTTCCTCCGCGAGCACTTCGCCCGAGGTCGGATTGACGAGATCCACGCGATCGATCTCATCGCCGAAAAGCTCGACCCGCACCGCGTACTTTTCATACGCGGGCCAGATCTCGATCGCGTCGCCCCGGACACGGAACTGCGCACGCTTGAACTCGATCTCGCTTCGGTTGTACTGCATCGCCGTCAGGCCGAGCAGAAATTCGCGACGATCCACCCGCGAACCCTTGGTGATCGTCAGCACCTTTTCGCCGTACGCCTCCGGGCTGCCCAGACCGAAGATGCACGAGACCGAAGCGACGACCACGGTGTCGCGCCGGCTCAGGATGTTGCTGGTCGCGGCAAGCCGCAATTGATCCAGATCATCGTTGCGCGACGAGTCCTTCTCGATGTAGATATCCCGCTGCGGGATGTACGCCTCCGGCTGGTAATAGTCGTAGTAGCTGACGAAGTAGTTGACGCTGTTTTGCGGAAAGAACCCGCGAAGCTCTTCGTAAAGCTGCGCCGCGAGCGTTTTGTTGTGGCTGATGATCAGTGTGGGCTTCCCGAGATTCGCGATGACGTTCGCCATCGTGAACGTCTTGCCCGTGCCGGTTGCGCCGAGCAGGCACACGGCCGGCTTGCCAGCGCGCAGGCCTTCGGTCAGCTGTGCGATCGCGGCCGGCTGATCGCCCATGGGCTTGAAGGGGGCCACGACTTGGAAGGTCTTGGGCTGCACGAGCCAGCGTATCCCGCCGGACTGAACAAAGACCCAACGCCCGAGAACCCCACAGCACTTCCCGCACGATCGCGTCAGAAGTCGTTACCAAAGCAGACATTGCAGCGCACGCCTTGGTTGGAATAACCAGGCGGACGATTGGTTCCTCCATGAAGTGGATCAAGAGCAAGCTCAAGGGTGAGAAAGCCCAGACCCCGGCACCCGAGCGCCCGAAGGTTTCGCGCGCTGGCAAGCGCTACGACACGCGCATGACCGACTCGGTCCTCGGCAGCGTGGTGGATCTTTCGCCCGACGGCGCTCGCGTCGTCACCCGGTCCGAGCCGAACGTGCGTGCGGGCCATGTCTTCGAGATCGCCATCGCCTGCGATGGCGAGCGCGTCTTCATGCTCTCGCGGGTTGCCTGGACTCGCAAGATCGACAAGGACCTTTGGAACATCGGGCTGCACTTCTTTGATTCCGATGCCCGCTCGCGGATGGATCTGGAGAAGCTGCTCGATCGGTGCGCCGCGGGACGCGAGCTTCTGCCGACGAGTGTGGAAGTGGAGGATTTGTACGCGGTGCTCGGTGTGCCGCGTGAGTCGTCGCTCGACCAGATCCGCACGGCGTATCGCAACCTCGCCCGCAAGTTTCATCCGGATCACGCGCCGGACGAGGAATCTTCAAGGAGATTCTCTCGGATCAGCAAGAGCTACATGGTCCTGCGGGATGAGAGCCTGCGCCGGCGGTATGACCAGCTTCTCAAAGCCGCTTGATCCGCCGTTCTTTCCCTAGCCCTTCATCGCTGCCAGCAGCTCCCGAGGCTGCTTGCGCGAAAGCGCGACGACGGCGGGCGCCGACGCGAGAAGCGTGAGCGCGATCAGAATCGCGCACCCGCTGAGGATCGGCACCAGCCGCGGCCGCAGGAACAGCTCCAATCCCATGATCACCGCGTTCAGCCGCACGCCCCCGTACGAGCCCTGAATTCCCATCGCAACGCCGACGATGCACGCCGCGATGGCGACGACGATCGCCTCCGCGAGCACGAGGCGGCAGACCGTGCCCCGGTACGCGCCCACCGCCCGCAGCACGCCGAATTCAAAGCGGCGACTCTCGATGGCCGCGACGATCAGGTTCGCGACTCCGAGCGATGCCACCAGCATCGACATCACCGCGATCGCCGAGACAATGTACAGGCTGCGTCCGATCGCGCCCTCGATAAGCTGTTTGAAGAACCGTCCCGTGCCGACATCCAGCACGCCGTAGTCGTACAGCTCCCGCCGGATCTTCGCGGTTACTTCGGCATCATCGGTTCCTTTGGCAAGCGACAGCGAGATGATCTGAGTGGGGGGTTCGTTCCCCCCAAGCAGCTTGTCCCGCAGCGCGCCACGCGAACCAAAGACCGCGCTGACGGCCTGATCGACGTACATGTCGCCGAGGTCAAAGAAATTGCTGACGATGTCGAGGCCCGGACTCGTGACCACGCCCACGATCTCGAACTCGGCCGAGTGATTCTGGTACGAAATCTTCACGCGCTTGCCGACACCCAGCCCCTTCGACGTCAAAAACTCCCGTGCCACGATGATCGAGTTGCCCTCATTGAGTTTCTTTATCGCGTTCTCTTGATCGCCCTGCACCCAGGTCACGTTCATCAGCCGGAAGAACGAATCCGGATCGAACCCGATGAACGCGGTCTTGAGCTGCTGAAGCGAGCCGATTCCCAATCCCGTCATCCCCTCCGCCGAGATGTTCGCACGCACCAGCGAAAGCGGGCTCGCGCCCGTCACTTCCGGCATCGACCGCAGCTTCTCCACGCTCGCGTCCGACAACGCAATGCCCGTGACAAACGCATCCGGAAATTGAATCCGCGCCAGCCAGTCGCGCGCGAACGAATCCCCCTGCGTCCAGATCGCAACCATCATCGCCAGCCCCGACATCAGAGCGCCCGCCGTCAGCCCGTGCCGATACGGCGTCCGCCTCACGCTGCGTTCGAGCAGCGACCGCGGCACGCGCAGCAGTTGCGAAATCGGACCGCCGAGCACACGCACCACGAGTGAAACCGCCGGCACGCCCAGCAGGAAGTAACCCACCGTCATGCACGGAAGAGCGATCAGCACATACATGTAGAACAGCGTTTCCGAATCCCGCACGCCCGACACCACCGCGAGATGAATCGAGATGAGCACAAGCCCGACAACCAGCGTCCACCCGATCGAAGACGCCTTCGTCACTTCCGCGCGCGAACTCAGCGCCTGCAAGGGCTGCATCCGCGCTGCTCGCCACGCCGGGAAAGCGGCACCCAGCAATCCGGCCGCGACCGATCCCGCCAGCCCGATCGCGATCCCGAGATACGGAAACGCAAGCCCGATTTTGAGTTCCGACTGGAACCACCAGATCACCCCGCTCGCCAGCCCGACCCCGATCGGAATCCCCAGCAGCGAGCCCGACACCCCCAGCAACAGGCCCGCGATGATCTGACTGCCCGCGATCTGTCCGCGCGACGCCCCGATGCAGCGCAGGATCGCCAATTCTCGCTGGCGTTCCACCACGCCCGTTGTCATGCCCGTCAGGATGATGAACGCCGCCGACAGGAACGCGAGCGTGGATGCGACGACGACCCCGACGTTGTTCGCTCGCAGGTTCTGTTCGAGATTCGTCGTGATCTTCGCGGTCGCCTGCAGAATCGCCCCTTCCGGCAGCGTTCCGGCTCGCTGCGATACAACCCGTGCCGGGTCGCTCTCCTCGCGCAGCACCACGTCGATCTCGCTGAATACCCCCCGCTGATTCGTCGCCATGGCCAGCGCATCGGGCGTCATCCACGCCCGGGGCCGCCCGCCCAAGAGGCCGTGCGGCGCGAGCCCGACGATGCGCAGCTTCAGGTCCGGCTGCCCCGCGCGAACCAGGTCGATCTCATCCCCAAGTTTCGCGCGCCGTGCGAGCGTGAGCGCTTCGGCTTCCGCGCCGTCTTTCGCCGCATCAGGCCCGACATCAAAGCCCGCCGGCAGCGCGCCATCCGCAACATTCGCCGGGGTGCCCGAGATCAACGCCGAGAGCGTGCCGCTCCGCCGATCGGTGCGGGGCTCGATCCCACGCAGGCGATCCAGCACGGTGTGATCGATGGCGATCTCGCCTTCCCGCGCCGGCATCCGACCTTCGAGCAGTTCCACCGGCCGGTACACCTCATCAAAGCCCGGCCGAAAACTCTCGATGTACGTGTTCACCGCCGACGACCGCATCGTGCGTGGCCAGGCCTTGGACCCATCCGTCTCTGTTTCCTTCCACGCCGGCCGCACGATCCGCAGCGCCGCCGCGGCACGAAGTCTCCCGCTCGCTCGTTCAACCTCCGGCCAGCGCAGTATCCGTTCGACTGCCGCCCCATCCAACGTCTTCGAGTTCCCCGGGCTGATGACCTGCAGGTCCGATCCGCCCACCGTGCTCAGCATCCGCGATCGCAGCGTCTCGGTCACGCTCGCCATCGCCGTAGCGACCGCGCACACCAGGCCCGCGGAGAGTGCAACCACCAGCAGCAGCAGAACGCTGCGGCTACGCCGTTGCCACAGACTGCTGATAGCGAGCCGCCACGGCGCTTTCATCCAGTCCCTCCGTTGCGATGCGATTGGTGACTTTGCCATCCGCGACCACAAACACCTCGCGGCAGTGCGCCGCCGCCGCGGGTTCGTGCGTCACCATCACGATGCTGATCTGCCGCTCGCGAGCGATCTCAGAGAGCAGATTCCAAAGACTCTGGCTGCTCGCCGAATCCAGATTGCCCGTCGGTTCATCCGCCAGAAGCAACCCCGGCGAGAAATGCAGCGCCCGCGCGATCGCCACGCGCTGCTGTTCGCCGCCCGAGAGCGCATCCGGCCGGTGATCCAGCCGATCCGCAAGCCCAAGCCTCGTAAGCAACTCCCCCGCCCGCCCACGCGCCGCGTCGGAGCTCGCCCCCGACAAAATCGCCGGCAACTCCGCATTCTCGATCGCGCTCATCGTCGGAATCAGATTGAACGCCTGGAACACAATCCCGATCTTCGTGCGCCGAAAATCGGTCGCTTCGGCATCTGCAAAAGAGTCAATCCGCTGCCCGCCGATCGTGATCTCGCCCGAATCCGGCTTATCGAGCGCAGCGAGCAAATGCAGCAGCGTCGATTTCCCGCTGCCCGAACGCCCCATGATCGCGTAGAAACCCGGCTCGTCGATCCGCATATCGACGCCGCGCAGCGCTTCGACTTTCCTGTCACCGATCGTGTACGACTTGCGGACGTTGGTGCAGGAAAGCATGTTTCTCTTTACGAACCCAGATGCGCCTTGTCGTACGCCGCGCCATCCACCAGATTGGCAAGGCCCGCCGGATCAGAAATCTTGGCCTTCAGCAGCCAGCCCTTGCCGTACGGATCTTCGTTGATCAGGCCCGGGTTGTCGCCCAGTGCGACATTCACCTCGGTCACTTCGCCGCCCACAAAGCAGTAGATGTCGCTCGTCGTCTTCACGCTCTCGACTTCGCCCACCACATCGCCCGCTTTGAACTTCGTCCCGACCTTTTTCATCTGGACATACGTGATATCCGTCAGCGCATCGACCGCGAAGCGGCTGATCCCGAGCGTCAGCGTGTCGCCCTCGACCTTGTGCCATTCGTGCGATTCGGAATACTTGCGGTCGGCCGGAGATGCCATCGAATTACCTCGTGGTTGAAATCAGCAAGAGTCCGGAGGTCCCATAAGAACGCAAGGGCCCGCCACCCCAAACTCGCCGTTTACGTCGGCAAATCACGGGGTTCCTGATGCTAGTCAATCAGCACCCCTGCCATCCTGCGCCTCCCGAAAACGTGGTCGGTGGGGTCTTGTCCCCAAGGTTCATTTGACGCTCCTGCCGCGGGACGGTACTTTGAAGGCGTTACCTTTTTCCCCTCCGGACGGTCGTCGCTTAACGGTGTCGACCGTCTTTGCCGGGAAAGGTGGGGGCGGGTGGGGGAGGATGGGCGAGGTTTGGGGTGGGTGGGGGCCCCTCCGGATTCGGTCGGGGGTCAACCCGCTCGGGTGCCCATCGCGGCACTCCGAAATCGTCGCCCTCGGCGATCCCGCTACAGTCGCCCCGACGTCGCATGCTCTTAACTCTCAACGCATCGTGCCTCCGCTCTCAACTGGTCCCCGCTGCCGGAAGCGCTCCCGCGCTTGCGTTGTCGGATCTCCCGCAGTACACGCGGGAGGTACTGGGTTTGGGAGGCCTCAACCTCACGACCGATCTCCTGGTCGGGGCCGATCGCCGCAAGCTCGAACAGCTCCGTGAACGCGCCGATCGAGCCGGCTGCCCTTGCCTTCTGCTGATAGAAGCCGAACCGCAAAAGCTCGCCGCCACCGACGCCGCCACTGCAGAAGCCGTCATCGGTCGCATGCTCCGCGTGATCGAAGCAGCCCAGATCCTCTCCTGCACCGCCGCGGCACTCCGCATCACCGCCGATGACAGCGACGCCGCGCTCCAGCTCGTCTGGCCCCGCCTGCGAAAAATCGTCGACCGTGCCGAACGCCTGGAACTGAACCTGCTCGTCAGCCCGATGAAGGGCCTGACCGCCAAAGCCGATCGCGTCACCGACATGATCAAAAAGGTGGGGGGTTTCCGCATCGGAACCCTCCCCGATTTCCAGTTCGCCTTCGAATCCACCGGCTCAATGGAGGGTGCAGTGACCTTCCTCCGCCGAATCACGCCCTACGCGAGCGTGGTGCAGGCTTCGACCACGGATTTTGCCGATCCCTCGCCGGACGCCCCGCCCGCAAAGCCACCGACCAAGCGAGCTCGCCCGTCCGACGAAGACGAAGAGGAACTCGAAAAGGCCGCAAAGAAGGCCGCGAGGTCTCCCGAGCCGCCCGAAGAGATCGAGACCCTCGTTCCCGCCAAGGGGAAGAAAAAGGGCAAAGACGCCGCCAAGCCTGCCGACGCTCCGAAACCCGGCAAGTCCAAGGCCGAAGGCAAGGCCCCCAAGGCCGAAACCCCTCCCGCGCCCGCCGCCGAGGAAGATGATGGCGAAATCGAGGAACTCGACGACGCCTCGCTCGAAGATTTGATAGCCGACATCTTCAAGAGTGAAGGGGAAGAGCCACCTCCCCCGCAGGAACCTCTCCCGGTTCACAAGGCCTACGACCTGTTCAAATTGGTGCACGCCGTCGCCTCCGTCGGATTTGATTCGACAATCGCGGTTGACTACCGGGGGGGCGGAGACGTTACACTGGGCATTCGGAAGAGTCAGAGAGTGCTCCGTGCCGCACTGGATCACGCGGCAATGTCCGCATGAGTCTCAACGCGAGTTGAGGGCGGACACGGATGGTCAGCGCCGAAACGCGCAGGGAGGACCGCCATGCCACTCAACTCAGACCAACCCTCCGGTATGGGCTTGGGCTCAAGTTCGGGCTCGACGTCGCTCAGCGATTCGTCCGATCGACCCTTTGAACTGATGGAAGTGATCGAGATCTCGCGCTCGGAGATCGAGCACATCTCCGACATGGAGCGTGTCGTGTGCGATCGCGATGGCGCGCTCGCTACGCTTGACCGCGCTCCGCAATTCGACGATCGCCCCATGCCAACGCTTCCGCGAGATCAAAGTATCGTCATCACGATCGACGGCCCCGCCGGAACGGGCAAGTCGTCGGTCGCGCGCACACTGGCCAAAGCACTCGGGCTCGATTTCCTCGATACCGGCGCGATGTACCGTGCCGCGGCAGCCCTCGCCATCGACAACGGAATCGCCCCGACCGACATCGAGGGCGTCGTCCGCGAGACCACCAAGGCCGATCTGCACTTCGATTGGTCCAAAGACCCGCCCACGATCCTCGCCTTCGGCAAGCCGATCGACCACCGCATCCGCTCTTCCGATGTTGCGGAAATCGTCTCCCCGATCGCGACGATCAAACTCCTCCGCGACCACATGGTCCGCAAGCAGCGCATCATCGCCCAGCAGCACCCGCGGCTCGTGACCGAAGGCCGCGACCAGGGTTCGATCGTCTTCCCCGATGCAGTCGTGAAGTTCTATCTGGATGCTTCGCCCGATGTCCGAGCCCGCCGCCGGGCCGAGCAGTTGATGGCTTCGGGCCACTGCGCCGATCTCGGTGCGATCACCGCCGAGATCCTCGACCGCGACCGGCGAGATTCTTCCCGAGCCGATGGCCCGCTCATCTGCCCGAAGGATGCAATCTGCGTCGACACTTCCGACCTGGCCTTCGATCAGGTCGTCAAGACGCTCCACCGGCACGTGCTGGCGGTCGTCGGCCGCTGAATCGCGCCCGACCCGAGGCCCAACTTGTGGCCGGCTCGCGCCAAACCCATCCCAAAGCCCGCTATCCTCGCTCCCGATGGGTCTGAAGTCCTTCCTCGAATCCCGACGCCCCGGCGGCACGCTTGGCAAAGTTCTTCTCTACGAACTGATCGGCGCGTTCTGCGCCTCGTTGTTCATTCTCTTCTACCGCGTCCGCGTGCGCGGATCGAAAAACATCCCGACCACCGGCCCGCTGCTCATCGCCGCCAACCACCAGAGTTTCATCGACCCGCCCCTGATCGGCTGCTTCGTCCGCAATCGTCACCTCAGTTTCGTCGCCAAGATCGGCCTCTTCAAGTTCGGCCCGTTCGCGTGGTTTATCAGCGCGCTCAATTCGATCCCCATCAACGATGAGGCGGGCGATGCGGGCGCAATCCGCGAGATCCTGAAAAGACTCGCCGCCGGCCACGCTGTGCTGATCTTCCCCGAAGGCTCCCGCTCGCATGACGGCGGCCAAAAAGCCTTCAAGCGAGGCGTCGCCCTCCTGATGAAGCGCGCAAAGTGCCCGGTTGTCCCCGCCGCCGTCGAAGGCTGCTTCGACGCGTGGGGTCCGGGCACCAAGTTCCCCAAACTGCTCGGCCAGCGCGTCGCCGTCACCTACGGCAAGCCCATCCCCTACGCCGAACTCGAGAAAGCCGGCGCCCAGGGCGCGCTCGATCGAATCGCGCGAGAGGTCAATGCACTCCGCATGCAGACGCGGGCTGAGATGCGAAAAGCCAATGGCGGTTCATATCCACCCGCGGGCCCGGGAGATTGCGACGCCGAAGGCATCCACTGACTGCTTTGCCTCTCGCCGCTCGCAATTTTTTAGATCGTGTGCCCACCACACAAAAAACCCTCGATCATCAACGGGCCGTCATGTAAGATTTGAATCGGCTCTTCATTGAGCCAAATTGGGGCGGCACACATGGCACGTTCGACGCCGGGGACGATCACACAAGCGCTCAACGCACTCGGAAGCGACAATGCCGATGCCACGTCGGTGCGCCTCGCGTTTGATGTGATCTACGCCGAACTCCGCTTGCTCGCAAAAGTGCAACTCGATAAGGAGTTCGGCGACCGCACCATCCAGCCCACCGTCCTCGTCCACGAAGCTTACATGAAGCTTCTGGGTAAGAAGAACGTGACGTGGGACAGCCGCGCACACTTCTTCGGTTCCGCGGCAAACGCAATGCGCCAGATTCTGGTCGATGAAGCGAGAAAGCGGAACGCGATCATTCGCAAGCCGGGCACACGCATTGATGAATTGCATGATGACTCGGTGCCCGCCAAGAACGGCCCGACCCGTTCAAGTTGGGGCAGCAAGAAATCACACCATCCGATGGATTGGGTCGGACTCGATCACGCTCTCAAAGCGCTCGAAGAACACGATCCACGCATGGCCCAGGTCGTCGCGCTCCACTTCTTTGCCGGTCTCGACTTCGATGCCATCGGACGCGCTCTCGATCTATCCGAACGCACCGTCCTTCGCGAATGGAATTACGCAAGAGCCTGGCTCCGCCGGCGACTGGGCGAAGATTTTCTCGGTGACGAATAAATACACCGCCGCACGGCAGTGATCAAAATTCGGTGGGGCGTCTGACAGGATGGGACATGGTGTTGCGATTGGGGCCTTTCAGTCCAAAGGACTGTTAGAATCTAGCCGAGAGTGGAGCGAGTTTCGAGCGACACCCTCGGTCCCGCACGTAGAGAGCCGCACTCTGAAAGAGTGCTACGAATTCCACCTGCGGCCATCCGCAGACTCATACGAGTTCCGATTGTATTTTGCGTGCCTTCGCATTTGTCCTCCCCCTTTCCCAAAGGGGGAGGTTGCATCGCGCAGGCTTTGCGGAGCGATGACGGAGGGGGTTTCGGAAGGCCCAACGGCATAATCGCGTTCACGCAAAAAACATGTCGAACCCGTATCATTGAGAGTGCTGGGGAGCCATCCGTGATCGATGCGAGTTGGGAAAAACGCAAGCAACTGCTCGCCGACGCACTCGAGATGCCCGAGGCCGAGCGCGAGAGCTTCCTGCTCACCGCCGCCGCAGGCGATACCGAACTTCACAAAGATATCGCTTCCCTCCTGAAATACGCCGTCGAGCCGGACGAACGCTTCGACGCCGTCTTGCTGCTGACTGAACCTTGGCTCACCGATACAAAGCAAGCAGCGCGGTCGCACGACGAATCGGAAGGAAACTCTCAAACGGGAGAGCCGCAGGGCGATTCTTCATTCCGCGAAGCGGCGCATTGGCTCCGCCCCGGTTCCATCATCGGCCACTATAAAATCCTCCGCCTCATCGGCTCCGGCGGCATGGGCGATGTCTTCGAAGCCGAACAAGATCGCCCGCGCCGCCTCGTCGCGCTCAAAGTCCTTCGCGCGGGCCCAACGTCGCCCGACTCCCAGCGCCGATTCGAGTTCGAGGCCGAATTGCTCGGCCGGCTCCATCACCCCGGCATCGCCCAGGTCTACGAGGCCGGCGCGTTCCGCCCAGGCGAATCAACCCCGATCCGCTTCCTGGCGATGGAACTCGTGACGGGCACGCCGCTGATCGAGTACGCGCAGAACGCGAAGCTCGATCTTCGAGAGAGATTGCAACTGCTGGTCCGCGTCTGCGAAGCCGTCGAACACGCCCACCAGCGTGGCGTGATCCACCGCGATCTCAAGCCCGCCAACATCCTTATTGAAAGCGCGAGCCGCGCCGATGCCGCCGGAGGCCGTGTTGGCCAACCCAAACTCCTCGATTTCGGCATCGCCCGCAGCGTCGACAACGCCAACACCGACAACCCTCGCACGCAGTTCACCCGCGCCGGCGACCTCCTGGGCACCGTGCAGTACATGAGCCCCGAGCAACTCGCCGGCGATGCCCTGGCAGTCACGACCAAGACCGACGTCTACGCCTTGGGCGTCCTGGCATACCGGCTCCTGACCGGCGAGTATCCATACGGCCGCATGTCGAGCGTGATGTCCGCGGCAGAAGCAATCCGCACGCGCGAGCCCACC
>JAEUJD010000127.1 GCA_016793015.1 Phycisphaerales bacterium | reverse complement strand
CTATGAACACCCTGTTCTCTCTACAGATTTCGACGTGGCTGCTCGCGGGCTTCTTCCTGTTGGCGGTGCCGAGCGCCGCTCAATCCGATCCGATCGTCGCGCCGCTGGCGGAGCCGCCGCGCGGCGCGGCGATCAGGCAGGATCTGCTCGCTCTCCAGCAATGCGGTTCAGTGCTGTACATCGCCGCTCACCCGGATGACGAGAACACCCAGTTCATTACCTATTCCTCGCGCGGGCGCCACGCCCGAACCGGCTACCTCTCGCTCACGCGGGGCGACGGTGGCCAAAATGTGATCGGCCCCGAGTTCGGCGACGAGCTCGGGCTGATCCGCACCCAGGAGCTGATCGAAGCGAGAAAGGTCGATGGCGGCCGCCAGTTCTTCACCCGCGCAATCGACTTCGGTTTCTCGAAAGACCCGCAGGAAACGATGCAGATCTGGGATCGTGCCGCAGTTGTTGGCGACATCGTCCGCGTCATCCGCGAGTTCCGGCCCGATGTGATCGTCACGCGCTTCTCGCCCGAACAGAGCAAGACGCACGGCCATCACACCGCTTCCGCGATTCTCGCGGTCGAAGCGTTCAATCTCGCCGGCGATCCAAACGCCTATCCCGAGCAGTTGAAGGATCTCGCGCCCTGGCAGCCCACCCGCATCCTCCAAAACGGCCGTTTCGGTGGCGTCGCAGCCGATGCCCCCAAGCCCGGCACATTCAGCATCGATATCAGCGGCACCGATCAACTCACCGGCCAGTCGTTCGACGCGATCGCCGCCAAGAGCCGCGCGATGCACATCTCGCAGGGCTTCGCAAACTACTCGGGCGGGCGCAACCCCGGCCCGCGCATGGAATCGTTCTTCCCCCTCGGTGGCGAACCCGCCCAAGCCGATCTCTTCGACGGAATGGACGCGACATGGGCCCGGTTCCCCGGCGGGTCCGACATTGCGAAAGCGATCGAAGAAGCGATCAATCAGTTCAACCCCGACAATCCCGCCGCGAGCATCCCCGCGCTGCTCAAGATTCGCGCCGCCCTCACGCCCCTGTTCACCGATCCGATCGTGAAAGAGAAGCAGGCGCTGCTCGACCGCATCATCGCGGCATGCGCCGGTATCGAGGTCCGCACGCAGATCGCAAATGCTGAGGTCGTGCCCGGTGAATCGATCAACCTCGAACTAGGGGCAATCGTTCGAAACGACTTTCCCGTTCGCTGGACAGTTACCCGGTTCCCGCTCATCGACAAACAAGTCAATCAGAACGTCGCGCTCTCCCGCACCGATTTCGCCGTCGCCAGCCTGGCCCAGTCCTTCCCGTCGGTTGCCGATCTCACGCAGCCCTACTGGCTTCGCGAGCCAGCCGCAGCAGGCATCGCCCACGTTTCCGATCCGCGCCTCATCGGGCGTGCCGAAAATCCGCCCGAATTCCCCGTTGAGTACACCTTCGAGATCGGCGGCCAATCCATCGCCATTCTCGATGAGCCCGTTCAGCTCGTTGCGGGCAAAGACCGCCGCCAGGAGCGCGAACGCCTCGCCGTCATCCCGCCCGTCTCGGTGCAATTCACATCCGAAGTTCGCCTTTTCGCCCCGGGTTCCGAGCGAGCGGTCGAAGTGCAGGCGATCGCCGCCCGCCCCGACATCGCGGGATCACTCTCGCTCGAAGTTCCCGCGGGCTGGAGTGTCTCGCCCGCATCGCATCAATTCAAACTCGCAAACGCCGGCGATCGCACTTCCTTCGCCTTTACCGTGCGGGCGCCCTCAACGCCGGCGTCCGTCGAGTTCGGGGCGAAAGCAGTCGTCAACGGCCGCACATACAGCACCCGCCGAATCGACATCCGCTACGACCACATTCAGCATCAGGTGTTGCAGCCGCAAGCCCGCATGCGAGCCGTCGCGCTCGATCTCAAGACCGCCGGTCACCGCATCGGCTACATCCCCGGTGCGGGCGACAGCGTCGCGGAATGCCTCGAACAAATGGGCTTCGAGGTCTCCATGCTCTCCGAGTCCGACCTCACCCCCGGCAAGCTCAATGGATTCGATGCGATCGTCGTCGGCGTGCGAGCGTTTAACGTGCGAAAGGAACTCGCCGCGGCAGTCCCCGCCCTGACCGCCTTCGCGGAAGCCGGCGGCACCGTCGTCGTGCAGTACAACCGCCCCGACGCCAGCTCGTCCAGCCCGATCACACCCTTCGATCTCAAAATATCTTCCGATCGCGTCACCGACGAGAACGCCGCCATCACCTTCCTCGCGCCCGATCACCCGGTAATGAACACGCCCAACAAGATTTCTGCCTCCGACTTTGAGGGCTGGGTGCAGGAGCGGGGGATCTACTTCCCCAATCAATGGGACGAGCGCTTCATCCCTCTCTTCGCTTGCTCCGATCCCGGCGAGCAGCCCATGAAGGGCGCACTCCTCGTCGCATCCTGCGGCAAGGGCCGTTTCATCTACACCGGGCTCTCATGGTTCCGTCAGCTCCCCGGTGGTGTCCCCGGGGCGTACCGCCTCTTGGCAAATCTGGTGGCACCGAGCAAATGATCGAGTCGCAGCCCGACGCGAACGCAGCGGACACGGACGAACGTTCGACAGGTTTGCCATTGCTCCGAAACTGGCGTGCCGTCTATCTCTTCGTCGTCGCCTGCTTCATCTGCTGGGTCGTGATTCTGGCAATTCTGCCGCGGGTGTTCGCGTGAACACTCTTGACTACGCCGTCCTCCTGATCGCGATTCTCAGCATCCCCGCGTACGGAATCTGGAAGACCCGCGGCAAGCGCAACCTCGACACCTTCCTCAAAGGCAGCGGCAACTCGTCCTGGCTCGTGATCGGGCTTTCGGTCATGGCGACACAGGCGAGCGCCATCACGTTCCTCTCTGTCCCCGGCCAGGGCTTCGAGAGCGGCCTCGGCTTCATCCAGAACTATTTCGGCGCGCCCTTCGCGCTCATCATCATCGCCGCAGTCTTCTTGCCGCTCTTCCGTAAGCTCAATGTCTACACCGCGTACGAGTTCCTCGGCAAGCGTTTCGACTCCAAGACCCGTCTCCTCGGCGCAGGTCTGTTTCTGCTTCAGCGAGGTCTCGGTGCCGGCATCACCATCTACGCGCCCGCCATCGTGCTCTCCACCGTCTTCGGCTGGTCGCTCGACGGCACCATCATCGCCAGCGGAATCGTGGTCATCATCTACACCGTCGCCGGTGGCAGCGACGCCGTCAGCCTGACGCAGAAATATCAGATGGCGGTCATCTTCGTGGGCATGATCGCTGCCTTCGCCGTCCTGATCTGGAAACTGCCGCCGGGCTTCGGGTTCTCCAGTGCGATGACCATCGCCGGTTCCATGAACAAGCTCGACGCCGTCGATTTCTCTCCGAACATGCAGAGCCGCTACACCTTCTGGTCGGGCACGATCGGCGGCCTCTTCCTCGCGCTTTCCTACTTCGGCACCGATCAGTCGCAGGTACAGCGGTACCTCTCCTCCGGCTCACTCCGCGAAAGCCGCCTGGGCCTCATGTTCAACGGCATCTTCAAAATCCCGATGCAGTTCGGCATCCTGCTGCTCGGCGCGATGATGTTTGTCTTCTATCAGTTCGAGCAGCCCCCGGTGTACTTCAACCAGGCAGCGTGGACAGAACGCGCAGCGCAAGGCGAGCGGGATCAGTTCCGCACCATCGAATCGCAGTTCGCCGATGTCCACGCCCGCAAACGCATCGCCCTCGAAAACTGGATCACCGCCGCTCACCAAGGCCGCGCCGCCGACGCCTCGCAGGCCGAATCGAGCGTCCGCACCCTCCAGAAGCAAAGCGATGAGCTCCGCCAGCAGGCCAAGCTGATGGTGGGGGGCGGCATCAAAGGCAACAAGCCCGCGAGCGACGCCGACTACGTCTTCATCTCATTCATCCTGAACTACCTGCCCCACGGGCTCATCGGCCTGCTCGTCGCGGCCTTCTTCGCCGCGACGCTCTCATCCAAGGCCGCCGAGCTCAACGCGCTCGCCTCCACAACGACAATCGACCTGTACCGCCATCTGCTTTCCCGCGACGCGACCGACGCTCACTATGTCTCCGCTTCGCGGTGGTTTACCGTCCTCTGGGGCGCGATCGCAATCGGATTCGCCCTCTTCGCCCGCCTCGCCGAAAACCTCATCCAGGCCCTCAACATCATCGGCTCCATTTTCTACGGCCCCGTCCTCGCCCTCTTCCTCGTCGCATTCTTCCTGAAATGGATCCGCGGCACAGCGATCTTCTGGGCCGCCATCGCCGCTCAATTACTCGTGATCGCCCTCTACTTCTCCATCGATATCAGCTATCTCTGGTACAACTTCATCGGTCCGGGCGCGTGCATTCTGTTCGCGATCGCAATCCAGGCTTCGCTCCCCCGCGGAAAGGAACCCCCGGCACCGGCCGACGCATGAGCACTTCCCCTGTCATCTGCTTCGGCCAGCAACCCTGCGGGTTCTTCCCCCGGCGATTCCTTGTCGCCAAGGTGCGCACCGCCCGAAAGCTCCAATCCGAAATCGGCGGCGAGATCGTCTTCTTCTACCACGACAGCGATCACGACCCCCGCGAAACCCAGACGACGCTCCGCCACCACAAATCCGGCGAGCCGACCACGCTCAACTTCACCTTCGAGAACAAAGTCCAGCGCAAGTACTCCCCGCTCTATCTCAAGCGCGTGATGCCCGACTGGCACGCCAAAACCGTGCGCCAGCTCCCCTCGTTCGATGCCCGCATCTGGCTCGAACAGTTTGAATCACTTCCCCAGACGACCATCGCCGACTTCTGCCTCGAGATGTACCGGCGCATGGGCATGCTCGATGGGGTCCGCGTCGCCCGCTCGAGCGACCCGGAGTTCCGCCGCGCCGCCTGCGACATCCCCGAGTACTTCGCCGATGTCCCGTACGAGGGCGAAGTCGCCCGCGCCCGCGTGATCGAAGAGGGCCGGACACTCCAGCTCCATCAGGGTGGCGATTCCTTCCTCAACTTCCCCGCGCCGCCAACCATCACCAAGGAGCAGATCAGCCCCACCCGCGATACCCGACTCCGCTGGATGAACTCGGTTCTCCATTGCACGCACTACGTGTGCGGCTCCGGCGAACAGGGGTATCTCCGAAAAGAAGACGCTCCCGGTATCACCTACATCAACCGCGAACCGATCGAGAGATCCGATGAAGCCTTCACAGAATCCACCATCTGAAAACTCCCTCCCGCCCCTCGTCGCCTTCGGCGCACACCCCGACGACGTCGAATTCGCCTGCGGCGGCGTGCTCGCACTCGAAACCCGCATCGGCCGCCCTGTTCACATCGTCGTCTGCTCCAGAGGTGAGGCAAGCACCAAGGGCTCCCCCGAGCAGCGCACCGCCGAAGCAGAGGCCGGCGCAAAGATTCTCGGTGCCACGCTCGAGTTCCTCACGCTCGACGGCGACGCCCACCTCGAACACCGCGCCGAGCACGCGATCAAACTCGCCCGCGTTCTCCGCACCATCAAGCCTTCGATCATCCTCGCGCCCAGCACCGTCTCCGATCAGCATCCCGATCACGCCGCGCTCGGCGAACTGGTCCGTCAGGCCGCCCGCCTCGCCCGCTACGGAGGCGTGCACGAGCTCAAGGACCTTGGTCCCCACGCGATCAATCAGCTTCTGTTCTACGCGCTCTCACCGGCAGCCGAACCCATCGGCACCGGCCGCATCCTCGTCGACGTCTCCGCCCCCGAAATCCTCGACGCTTGGACACGCGCCATGAATGCGCACGGCACCCAAACCGCACACCTCAACTACGTCGAGCTTCAACTCTCCCGCGCCCGCATGCTCGGCCTCACCGCCGGAATAGGCCATGCCATCCCGCTCTTCCCGAACGACGCGGTCGTCGTCAACTCCCTCGATCCCGTCGCACGCGGAGCGCGAACGTTCTGAATGACCACGCCGTCTTCTCATTTTCCCGATTCCACCCGTCGCTGCCGCATCGGCATCACCTGCTACCCCTCCGTCGGAGGCAGCGGCATCCTTGCAACCACGCTCGGTGAAGAGCTCGCTGCGCGAGGCCACGAGGTCCACTTCATCAGTTACGAGCGCCCCTTCCGCCTCAAACTGCCGGCGCCCCGCGTCTTCTTCCACCCAGTCGAGATCAACGACTACGGCCTCTTCAAATATCCCGACTACACGCTTCCCCTCTCGGTGAAGATGGCCGAGGTCGTTGCACGCCACGATCTCGACATCCTCCACGTTCACTACGCCGTTCCGCACGCCACCGCCGCGATCCTCGCCCGCGCGATGCTCCCCGAATCCCGCCGCCCCAAGGTCGTCACCACGCTGCACGGCACCGACACCACGCTGCTCGGCAAAGACCCCGGCTACGCACCCGCCCTGAGGCACGCGCTCGCCAGTTCCGACGCCGTCACCGCCGTTTCCGATTTCCTCGCGCACGAAACCAGGCGCTTGCTCGATGTCGGCCGCACCATCGAAGTCATCCCCAACTTCATCCTCCCGCGCACGCCCACCCGCACGCGCGAGCAGACCCGCGCCGATCTCGGCGTCGCGCCCGATCAGCTTCTCCTCGTCCACAGCTCCAACCTCCGCCCCGGCAAGCGCATCGACCTTCTGCTCGAATCCGTCGCCCGCGTTCTGCCGCGCGAGTCTTTCAAGCTCCTCATCCTCGCCGGCGAAAGTTTCGAGCCCTACCGCCCGCTCGCCCGCACCCTCGGCATCGAACAAAGCCTCATCATCCGCGAGCGCGTCGTCGAAATCGAAGAGTTCATGCAGGCCGCAGATCTCTCCCTTATCACCTCCGAGTCCGAGAGCTTCTGCCTCAGCATCCTCGAAGCCATGTGGTTCGCCTGCCCCAGCATTAGCACCTGCGTCGGGGGCATCCCCGAAGTCATCAAAGATGGCGAAACCGGCGTGCTGGTCCCCTTCGGCGACCCCGACGCCTTCGCCCGCGCAATCGAAGATCTCAAAAACAACCCCCCCCGCCGCGCCACCCTCGGCCAGGCCGCCCGCGCATCCGCGCACACTCAGTTTTCGGCTGCAAGAATCGTTCCGCGCTACGAAGCGCTCTACCACCGCATGTGCGACGAGCGCGCCACGCAGGCATCGGTCGAAACGAAAAAATGACCCCGATGGGATTCGAACCCATGTCC
>JAEUJD010000078.1 GCA_016793015.1 Phycisphaerales bacterium | reverse complement strand
CCAGCGCACGCTCGATCGTGCGAGCGCGATCGACTCCCCGATCCGCCCCCCCGCCCCACCTCCCCCACCCTCTTCGCGTTTTTCCCCCAGCACGATCCACGATCCGGCGTAACCGATGTCCAGTTCCGCTTCCGCCGCGGCCTCGTGGTGGCGTGCGCGATCATCCGCGAACGCGGCCGCGATCTGCTCGTCGCGCTCCCGCCGCGCCGTCGCGTCCTTCAACAGCAGCGCGTTCTCGAAGTCCTCGCCTTCCTTCATCACGTGTTTCGCGACGGCCCGCCGCTCCAACTCGTACGTATCAAGCAATTTTGTATCGGCCAACCCCGTGCACACAAGCGCCAGCTTCCAGCCCAGATTGAACGCATCGCCCAGCCCCGTGTTCATCCCGTGCCCCTGCGCGGGGGAACACACGTGCGCCGCATCGCCGGCGAGCAGGATCCTTCCGGCGCGGTACGCCGAGGCAACCTTCGTGTGGCAATGAAACCGCATCGGGTTCGAGACATCCTCGAACGCGATCCCGGGCACATATCGCCCCACTGTTTCCCTTGCCTCCGCGACCAGATCCGACTCGGCAGACCTTGGGTGCATGTAGACCCGCCACCGATGCGCGGGAAGCGCCGTCAGGATCACCGTGGGTTCATCCAGATACGCAAAGTTGCCTTGGTACGAATCCGGCCAGCCCGGCACCGTCGCGTCGAAGACCGCCCACGGCTTCTCGATATCGCTCCCCTTCATCTCGATGCCGGCCGCACCACGCGTCACGCTGTGCAGCCCGTCGCACCCCACCACCCACTTCGCCCCGATCTGCTCTCTCACGCCTCCGCGCTCGATCGTCGCGGCGACGCGATCGCCCCGATCAACCAGTTCAACCAGTTTTGTCGAACGCGTCACCGACCCACCCAGCCGTTCCAGATGCTTCGTCAGCTCCCGCTCGGTCACTTCTTCCGAGATTCCAACATTGAACGGATAGCGGCTCCCGCAGAGCGAAAGCTCGATCATCGCGAGCAAGTTGCCATCCGAATGAATCTTCGCGATCCGCTGCTTTGCGCCTTGTTCGAGAAACGGCCCGACGATTCCGAGCGAATCAAAGACCTCGAGCGACCGCGGATGGACGACCGTTGCGCGATCCCACTGCAGCGGTCCGGCATTCGCATCGATCAGCTTGCACTTGACACCCCGGCGCACCAGCTCCGACGCCAGGAGCAACCCGGTCGGACCGCCGCCAACAACCAGAACATCATCGAGAACATCTTCAACCTTCGTCATACTACTCCAGCCCGATTTGCGCTTCGCGATCGATATCGCATCATAACTTGTCCGGGTCGGCTCCGGTCGAACATCCAACAAAACACGGACCCGCGCGGGTCCGTGATTGAAGTGTGGATCGATCGGATTGAACAGCGCGATCAGTTGCAGACGAGCGCGTCGTATGCTGCCGCGAGAACCGTGAAGTCGGCATCATCGACGATGCCGTCCTGGTTGAAGTCGGCGGGGCAGCCCTCGGGCATCGCGGGATCGGCGCAGTCCGCAAGGTCGTGGGCGATGCAGAACGCTTCGAAGTCCGGATCGCCGACAAAGCCGTCGCCGTTGAGGTCGGCCGGGCATGGCACCTTGACCGTGATCACCGCCGGGAGCACAACGGCCGGCGCCTGGACGATTCCGTGCTTGCCGAGGGCACCGTTCACGGGGGTGGTGAAGAAGCTTGCGCCGTACGGACCGCCCGTGCCTGTGTCTGCCCCGGGGTAGCCGAACGAGAACGCGGTGAGCGTGATCGTCCGTGACTGCGCCGCCGACGAGGAATTGCCGATTCGCAGCTTTCCGGCGTAGAACTGCAGATTCAACTGCTGGACGTACGAGCCGCTGATCGAGTAATCGAGATTCGACGAGAAAGAATGCAGCACGTTGGGCGTGCCGAGGATCGCATCGCTTCCGGCCTGCGCAATCGCCAAAGCCTTGGCGTTCCCCGCCGAAGTCGTGCGTGTGAACGAGACCACGCTGTCGCCCGAACCCGGCCAGCCGAAGTTGGTCACAGTCTGCGAATTGCAGAGCCGCAGCGGCGCCCACGCGGTTTTGATCCCGGTCGAGGTCGTCTGGACCAGCGTCGCGCCGTCGTGGTAGACGCTGATCCGGAAGTCGATCGTCTGCGGACCGCCCGAAACATCGATCGTCGTCGCGTCGGTCCAGCCGCTGCCGCTGTTCACTTCGTACTTGACGCCCCAGACCGCGAGCGCGCTGGTGCCCGAGAGTGCCGAGATCGCTGCCGCACCGAGAATACTCCGAAAGTTCATCGCGCCGTCTCCTGTGAGCCCCACGACAGGCCCGCGCACGTGGCGACATGCCCGCGTACGCACGAAAAGGTTTCCGCCCAACTCTATTGCCGGTTTCCCCGCCCGGTGCATTGCCATTCGCCCCGGAACGCGGCACGGTTGCGTCGCGGGTGCACACTTCGCGGTGATTTCGCCTCGCCGATGCCCGGCTCCTCCATCCGGCGCGCTCCGGAGCACACGACCCGGTAGCCAAGGTCGATCGCGTCGAGCGTGCGGAGGTCTCTGTTTCGCTCGTTCCAGCGGTCGCCCTTGGGGTCGGCTCGCAGGGCCGCGTGCGTGTCGCCCCCGCTGCTTTGTACACTGGACCGACAGCGTGCAAGGCGGGGGGCCGGAATTCGATGCGGTGATGCGGCCGGGCGTTGCTCGATTCATCTGCGTGAACATTCATGAACATCAAAGCACAAATCGCGGCGCACCTTGCGGGGCAGGCGGAACCGAAGCGGGGTGAGATGCGGGAGGTGCACCGACGCGTGCTGCGTGCGTCGCCCGGGTGCAGACTCTGGCATTCGGATGGGAAAGATGAGAAGGGCAAGACGGTCAGCAACCCGACGATCGGGTACGGGCTGCAGACGATCGTGTACGCGGACGGGAAGGCGAAGGAGTTTTTCCGGATCGGGCTGAGCGCGAACGCGACGGGAATTTCTGTTTATGTGCTCGGCATCAAGGACAAGAAGCTGCTGGCGAAGAAGTTCGGCAAGCGGATCGGCGGGGCGAGCGTAACGGGGTATTGCATCCGGTTCCGGACGCTCGAGGACATCGATGTGGACGTGCTGGAGGAGGCGATCCGGTTTGGGTTTGCGGAGGGGGCGAGCGAGCCGGAGAAGAAGCGCACGGCGGTGAAGAAAAAAGCGAAGGCGGGCGGAGCGAAGCGGAAGAAGTGACGCTGCGGCACGAATCCGAGATTGATTGCGTCGGTTCGGATCGGAGGCGTACGAGATGTGTCGCTGCTTCGCGGCTCGATGCGGAGACGCCACATCGGAACGGCTAGGAAGAATTTTCGACGCGCGTGGCGGCGGGCTGCGCGGGGTGGCCGATTGGAGATGAAACTGGCGCGGAAGGCAGCGATGGAACCGGCGATGAACTGGGGCCCGATCCTTCACGGCTCTGGAGCGCACCGCTTTCTGCGGCCGTCCGGGTTGAATCGGTGGAGACTTTGTGTTCGGCGCGAAGAGGACTTGGTGCGTTGATCGCTGGCTTGGTGGTCGAGTTGTCCGCTGCGGCATTGGTGGGCTCGGGGCGTGGGGGTTGTTTTTCGGGCGGGGGCGGAGCAACGGGGGGAACGGCTTTGGGGCGCGCGCCGGATCGGCGCGGGGCTGTGCCGCTGAGAATGGCGGCGGCGGCGCGGCGGCGACCTTCGTGACCGGCGGCGGTCTGGCTGCGATCTTGGATGACGGTTGCGAGGGTGTGGATCGCGAAGCGACGGGTGGCGAGGTTCTGCGCGATGTCGCGGAGGCGCTCGGCGCGAATGGCGGCACGCATGTGGCGGCGGGCGGGTTCGGAATCGACAACTTCGGCGACCTCGTACCACGAAGATTCGTATTTCGAGGCGATGTGGTCGAGATCCATGCCGGAGATGAAGAAGTCGTAGAGGAATTGATGGAAGTTGGGGTGCATGGGGAGATTCCAAAGGGTCAAAGTTTCAAAGGGCCAAAGGTCCAAATTGGAAGAGCGCGGAACTCGGAGTGCGGAATGGAGGAAGGCACTGGGAGATGCGGAACAGAGCTGAATGGGGGAACAAATTGCAAAGGGCGAAATTGCAAATGGGAAGAGGGAAGTGCGGGGCGGATGGCGAGCGACAAAATCGGGGCCTCTACAGAGGGGGCGCGAAGCGCCAATGGCCGGAAATAACCGTAACTGCGACGTGAGGGAAATCGCGCGCAAGTGACTGCGCGGTAGAGAGCTAACCGCAATTTTGCAAAATGGAAAGTGGGGCGCCGTTGTCGCACTGCTTTGGCCCGCCAAAGGCGCAACCACGCTTTTGGCCCGGGGTGATGTCAAATGGCCAAAGGGCCAAAGTTTCAAAGGGCCAAAGAAGAAGCTGGAGCGCGGAACGCGCCTTTCTTTCACCGCCTTCGTAACGGCATTTTCTACGATGGTCATGCGAGCGCCATCGAGCCTCGTGAGGAGTGACGGTGTTCGACGGGCGTCATTGACTTCGTGCGACTGACCTTGGCTTGGCAAGGTCAGTGTGTTTGGATGGGGGGCGGGGAAGGCGAAAGACACACTGACCTCTCAAAGCCGAGGTGAGTGGCACGACGCGTGGGGTGGATTCAAGGGTTGGGGGGTTACCAAAGGTCGATGCCACCGTTCGCGTCGGAGAGAGCCCATGGCCTTGGAGGCCATGGGCTTTGGGGGGTGCGGGTGGAGTTCACACTCTTGCTCGAATCGACGCTTTCGTCGCATCGGTGTCGGTTTGATATTCTGCTTTTCATTCCGGAGAGGCTTGCATGTTCAAGGCACGGTCTGCGATTTCCGCTTTCGTTCCTCTCGCTGTGCTTGCGGGGCTCGCGCTTTTCTGGCGTCAGGGCGATCGCGTTGATGAGTTGCCGTATCGAGGAGAGACGTACAAACTTGGCAGGGCGTATTCGAGTTGGGAAGACTTCAAGAACGACCCCACGATCGCGCCGGATCAATTGGCGGCCCTGCAGAAAGCGGTTGAGTCAAAGCCCCTCACCCCGATCTACAAAAGCCGGTCGGACATGATCAAAGGGACTTTTGACATTGAGTTTCCCGGGTTTGGGATGGCGACGTTCGGCGAACACGCCGGAGCGGATGGCTCGATGCTGGCGGGGTATGCGATCAACATCCCAATGGCGGATAAGGACCGCGTGATTGTGTATCGCGGCAAAGGCGACACGTGGACCCTGATCGACGATTTCGTATGGACGCCAAGCGAAGCGATCTGGAAGGTTGATGACAAGGATGGGAAGTTGGTGTACAGCGGGTTCGACGGGAAGGAAGTTGTGACGCGCGAAGGACGGTGAGCCGAAGCGGTTCGCTGTTTGCTGGAGCAGTCCAACACGACGAAGGCGAGAGACGAGAGCCCATGGCCTTGGAGGGCATGGGCTTTGGCGCGCGGTGGACAGTGCCGGCGGCGCTGCTCGGAAATGTTTTGGCGTTGAAGCGGGCGGGTTCTTCGGCGTTGTTGGTGTAGCAGAGGCAGAGGGTGCTTTTGTTCAGTTGGGACTCTTTCTTGGGACAGCCTATTTGATGCACCACATCGGCTGTCGGTGTTCCAAGGCGTGGTTGGCGGTGAGCCAGAGGTGGCAGAGGCACTGGATGTGTGGGTCAGTTTCGCAGCGTGCATCGTCTTGCGTGTAAGACTCGAGCAAGCTATTCACTGCATCTGCATTCGCGGGAGTACCGAGCTTCTCAAGCAGTTGATTTGCTTCGTCGAGCACGCCGCGGAGACTTGCGATCTGCAATCCGTCGGCCTCGCCGGCGCGCGGGCCGAATTGGCGATACATGTCGTTGAGTGCGTGGCGTGCGGCATTGTTGGCTACCAGGTTTTTGGGCGTGAGGCCGATCATGGATCGAAGTCGATCGAGAAACCCGACAGTAGTAGCCGCTACCAGATCCTTTGCCTGCTCGGATGCAGGCTGAGGGCGCCGACGGAGGACGGTTCGATCGATTGGTCCATCGAAGTACGCGCCGAACCATGCATCGACGGCGAGCAAGTTCTTTGGGTCATCAAGTTCGCGCGTCGCATGCTCTTGAAGCTGCTTCCACCACGACCAGCCCATTTCATCGGTGTGGCAATAGTGATTGCCGGGAGTCCCCAATGGCACGGACTGTCCGAGGTGCTTGCGGATGAATGCCGTCCATTCAGCGGCATCTTCGTCTTCAAGAACTTCGGAGGCCGTGGCTGATTGCAGGTTGAAACCCAAGTTGTTTTCTCCAGGCGGCGAGCCTTTGGCCGATTTCGTGAAGATAGCAAATCGTGGGCTTGGCTTGGCAAGGTCAGTGGGTTTTCTCGGAGGAAGGCAAAAGACACACTGACCTCGGAGGAACCGAGGTCAGTGGCACGACGTCATCTCGTGATTCCCGTCACCTCGTGGTCACATGTACCGTTTGGCCTCGATCCATGCGGCCCATTCGCGTTCGTCTCCGGGCGGCGGGTCGCAGGGGCGGACGAATGGTTCGCGGATTCCCATCCACCAGCGGCAACTGGACCAATCCCACCATTCGGGTTTCTCGACGAGGCCGCGGGTGACGGGGTTTTGATGGCAGTAGCGGATCTCGCGGCGGAACTCGGCGTGATCGCGCACGTTGCGGTCGAAGCCGCCACCCGGTTGCCACAAGAGCGGGCGGCCGGCAGGGCCGATGATTTTCGAAAGGATCGGCGCGCGAAGTTCTTTCCAGTGTTTGAGAATGCGCATCGATGCGCTGAGCTTCATGGACTTCAAGATCGTGGCCATGGGAATGTTGTGCCGCGGAAACAGGAGGATGTGGACGTGCTCGGGCATGACGACCCATGCGTACAGAGCGAAGTCGAATTTTTCGCGGGCCTCGTAGAGACAATCGACGAAGACGTTTCGTGCGCCGAGCTTGCCGAGGAGAGGGAGGCGGCGGTAGTTGGAGAAGGTGATGAATCGGATTCCGCCCGCGCGGCGGTGGAGTCGCTTGCGGATAGGAGGACGATCTTGCACGAGGAAAAGATATCGAAATCGTGCCACGGACCTTGGCTTGGCAAGGTCAGTGGGTTTGGATCGGGACGGAGAAAACAAAAGACACACTGACCTCGGAGGAACCGAGGTCAGTGGCACGACGCGTGGGGTGCATTCGGGGCGAGGGGGAAAATGCAAGGTCAATGCCACCCGCCGCGGCTCATTTTCCGGCCATCGCTTTCTTCACGCGGATGCGTCCCAAGCGCTGGTTCACGTCCGACAGGTCGAACCGGCTCGGCTCCCAGTCGCCAAGCCATTTGAGCCTTTCCTTGGCGTCCCTCGACTTGGCGGCCTTGGGGTTCTTTTTGAGCTTCAGCATGTTGAAGTAGCCGTGGATGCCGCCGCAGTCTTCGGGCGGGCCGGCCAATGCGCCATTGATGCACATCGCGGCACGCTTCTTACCGGAGAAGAGGCCTTTGCCCTCTTTGATGAACGTTTCAAACGGGTATTCGATGGATTCGCTCAGGACGGTCTTTTCGAACTCGACCGCGTGAATCCATGAATCTCCGAAGTCGTACTCGTAGACGATCCGCTTTTGTTTGCGGTTGAAGACTTCACCGAGGCAGAACTTGCGTTCATCGTTCACGTCGGGATCGGACTCGTGTGGAACTCCGTACCTCGTGCCACCGTTGTCGTGGAACTGGTGGAGGTGGTAGTTTTCCCAGCCGAAGGCGATCTGGAGCGCGGTGTGTAACTGGTTGAGGGTGAGGCGCGGATCGAGCACGAGCGTTCGATAAACTTCGGGGCCGGAATCGACCAGCCATGCGCGGAGTTGGAGCATTTCGCTCATGGGGGAAGTTTATTCCGGATGCGGTCGACCGCTATCCCGTTCTTCGACTGGCGGGCGGCGCATCGCCCGGTTTCCGAACGAGCCGCGTCAGGCCCAATGATTCGATGAGCCGCTTTTCTTCTTCTGCACGTTCCGTTACGGTCTGACGCGAGCGTTCCTCGAACGCTTCGCGGCGCCAGCGGCGGACTTCCTCAACCATTTTGTATTCGCGGTCATTCTGTGGCATAGAGCACCTCCAGAACCTTAGAGACCCAACCCACCCCCCTGCCCCCTCCCTCGGGGAAGGGGTTTCTGAATTAACCGCCTGCGGAACCCTCTCCACCGGGCAGCGTCATCGCCCACGGGTCGAGGTGTTTATCAATATCAGCTTTCGTCAGCGTCCCCCCACTTCCACTCCCCATCCCCGGCTGTGCCGCGGCACCGACGAGGGTTTCGTGGGCGAGCTGGCGCACGGTCTTCCCCTGCTTGAAC
>JAEUJD010000049.1 GCA_016793015.1 Phycisphaerales bacterium | reverse complement strand
TGGGGCGACGGCTGGGGCGCGACGCGGGCCCTGGCAACTTCGATCGGAGCGTGTCGCTCGACCGGCGCGGGTGACGCGGCGCCTTCGGCGATCCGGAAGCGGAGTTCTGCCTTGCGTCCTTCGAGCAGCGTCTGGCTGGCGACGCGGCAGAGATCTCCGCCGATGCGGCGCGAGATGAGATCGGCTACGAACGGAGAAGGGGCAACGACTTCGAGCACATCGCCACGCAGGCGAACATCGCTCGCCTGGCGCAGATAGCGCTCGGCGCGTTCGCTGGAGCCTTCGCGAGCGAGCGCCGCGATCAGACGGGGAGTGACCGTTGGGCTTGATTCATCGGATGATCCTGATGCTGAACCGGGTGCTGTTGCGCGCCGGTCGTTTGCACTGCTGAGGCTCTTTGTCGCCACGAGAATTCCGCTCTCTCGCCCAGACGGGACGACACGCAGGGGGCGGATCGGAGCTTCGAACTGTCCGTGGCAATCGGCGATGGTCCGTCCGTGACCGTCCTGGTCCATCGCCGCGCGCCCGTTCGAAACATCCGATCTGCCGCCTGAAAACCGGTTGCCATCCGTGCCCACCACGAGAAAATGCAGAGCGATGAGATGCCCGTGCCCGGAATCGGGCATCGAAGCACAGATCGCGATGCAGGGCAGCGTGCGCCACTGGCGCCGGCTGATCCCGGAAATTCTCGAGTCGGTCGAGTCCGTGACCGCAGAGGGAAATCTAGTGGCGATCGGGGCGACGAACAACAGGCACACGCGCACTTCCGGCGGAGCGCGGGGCGCAGCGGGCGGAAAAAACAGGGCTTAGCGTGATCTAAAAATACTTCTCCACGCTCGCGTGTCGGATGCGGACAGTCTGTGGACAACATCTGTCGATTGATTGCAACAGGCACTCCGGCAACCGCTTGCGCGTCGGAGCATGGGCGAGCGCCGTGTGCGGTTCGGAAAACTCCAGTATGGAGCGTGCGATGCGCATCGCGGGGCGGGCATTTCACGTGGCGGAAACACCGCTCACAGATCGAACAAACGCCCGACGACGGCCGAGAGCGCCGAAGCCGAAGCGTTCGTACATCCGCAGCGCGGGCTGGTTCCGGCAATCGACGGCGCAGGTGATGGCATCGATGCGGGGCTCCGCTGCTTTCTGCAGCGCAAGCTCCATCAGCTTGGCGCCGATGCCTTTGCCCCGCGCCGGCTTTGAGAGGCCGACGTAGACGAGCTCGAGAGCGCGCTGTTCGAGCACGCGGCTGAGCAGCATGCAGCCCGCGGGGACTTCGGCGCCCGAATCATCGCGCACGAAGACGATGAACCAGAGCGAAGGGTCAAACACACCGGTGGCGTAGTGACTTGCGAGGATGTCGGTCGTCGTGCGCATGCCGCAGAGTTCGGGACAGTCTTGGGTGTCTACGTACGACGCTTCGAGCACGCGGAGCAGAACGGGG
The DNA here is from genome assembly GCA_016793015.1 of Phycisphaerales bacterium. Classification (GTDB taxonomy): domain Bacteria; phylum Planctomycetota; class Phycisphaerae; order Phycisphaerales; family UBA1924; genus JAFEBO01. The sequence continues at coordinate 2,823 of JAEUJD010000049.1, read as the reverse complement.
TCGCGGTCGATCCCCGGCAAGGCCGAGATCGGCTCGATCCGAACGCCTGCGGGCCATTCGATTTTTCGGGAGACGGGCTTGTGCTCGGCGGGGGAAAGCGCCCTGCGGCGATACTCAAGATCGCCCACGCAGACGAATCCCGCGCCCCGGAACGCGATCTCGGCCCAGCCGTCGCCGGGCTCGGGCAGAGCCTGGAGGACTCGAACCTGATCGCCGGAGCTTTGGGCAAAGTGTGAGGAAACAGCGTTGAGGAGGGCGATGCGTTCGTCGCGAGCGGCTTCGAGCACGCCGACGGGCGCACCGGCACCGTCGACGCTCGGGACTGGTTCCGAGATGAAGATCATCGCGGTTCGGCCCGAGCCGGGGACGGCAAGGCACGTTTGGCGGACGGCGGCTGATCGCTTTCCGACATCCGAGGCCGCGATGCTCGCCCAGATGCACGACAGGTCGATTCCGTGTTCGGGGGCGCTCGCGATCAGACGCTTGGCGGCAGAGACCCGGTCTTTCAAACCTTGGCTGACGAGGCGCTGTGCCGCGGCGAGCAGCAAGTCTTCGCCCACCCGGACGACGGCAAAGCCGGGCGTCTGGACGGGTTTGGACGGCGGGTTGGTGGCGGAGCGGGTCATACTCGATAAACGCCGAAAATCCGGAACGCCGCAAATGGGCGGGTTTGACGGACGCGGAGGCGTAAGTAGACTAGCCTCCCCGCCCAGAAGCACCCCGGAAGGCGCGTGAGTCGCCGCGGGGCAAAGTCGAAGGAACGTCCCCCCCGCTTTCCGCGAACAGACGCGGAGGGAAAACGAGCGAAAGATCAGCCATGAACTGGACCGCAATGCTTCAACACTTCCGGACTCCGATTGCCAGCGTTTTGATGCTGTTCGCCATGGCCATGGGGCTTTGTGCGATGGCGCCCGAGCCGAACCCGGTTCCGCAGCGCTGGCAGTTTGATGTGCGTCCGGGTGATCTGCGGTTTGCCAAGTTCGAGACTCCGGACGGGCAGCTTCGCGGGTATTTCTTCCTGACGTACCGCGTTGTGAACAACACGAAGGAAGACCTTTTGCTCGCTCCGCTCTTCGAATTGACGACAGAAAACGGCGACATCGTTCGATCGGGGCGGGATGTGCCTCAGTCGGTGATGAAGAAGATCATGGCGGAAGTTGATAATCCGCTGGCGCAGGACCAGATCTCGATCCTGGGGACGCTGCTCCAGGGCGAAGAGAACGGTCGCGAGGGTGTTGTGGTGTTCTCGGATGTGGATATTTCGGCCCGGATTATCACGATTTACGCGACCGGCTTCTCGGGCGAGACCGCCCCGTACGACGTGACCGACCCCAAGACGGGCAAGGTCCGCAAGGAACTGCTCCGCAAGACCCTGAGCCTCGAGTACAAGCTTCCGGGCGATGTGACGGGGCGGGTGAACGAGCCGCTGCCCCTGTTCGAGCAGCGTTGGGTGATGCGGTAAGGCAGGCTTTGGCACTAACCAGCCTGCTGGCCCGGGCAGGGGGTCGTGCCTAGTATCTTGGCCCTGCCCGGACGGCTTTGTCCGAGGCCGGTCGCACGACGATTTTCAGCGAGGATTCCAGTCATGGCACATAAAAAGGGACAGGGCTCGACCAAGAACGGTCGTGACTCCAATCCGCAATTCCTGGGTGTGAAGCTCTTCGGCGGCGAAATCGCCAAGCCGGGGTCGATCATCGTGCGTCAGGTCGGCACCCCGTTCAAGCCCGGCTTCAATGTCGGGATCGGAACGGACAACACGCTCTACTCGCTCGCAGCGGGGACCGTGGTGTTCAGCGGCCGCAAGGTTCACATCGACCCGACCGACGAGAAGGCGGAGCGTCCGGTCTGGCTGAAGGGCGGCGAAGCCCACAAGCAGGTCAAGACGGCCAAGACGGTCAAGTAAGGCTCTGGCATACCAAGTCCATTTGATCGGGCCCTGCGATGCGGGGCCCGATTTGTTTTTGGGGCGCTGCGTTCTGAAAGCGAGCTCGGTCATGGGCAGCGGACAGCAGCGGTGATGCGAGCTCGGAGATGCTTGATTCGCGAGGCCTGTGTTTCATCTCAGAAATACTTCATGTAACGCGCGCCGAACGCCGCGGTCTACCGTCTTGGCTTGACGAACCGCGTGAACCATGTCGGTGTTGCGCGAACCCGCTTTGACCAACTGGATCCTCATGAAGCACACCTTGCCCCGCATCGGATTGATCGCTCTCACGCTCGCAGCAGGGATTCCCGCGTTCGGGCAGTCGGGCGACGCGGCTGCGCCCGGTACGGCTGCGCTCACGAAATTCGATGATCGAGTCGAAACGCTCTTGAAGCAGATGACGCTGGAAGAAAAGGTCGGGCAGTTGGTGCAGTTCTCCAACGGCCAGGCGACCGGGCCGGAGAACGTGAAGGTCGATCAGAACGATCTGCTTTCCAAGGGAGGCATCGGCTCCATTCTCAATGCGACGGGCGCATCGACGGTCAACGCGATGCAGCGCGTCGCGGTTGAAAAATCGCGGCTCAAGATCCCGCTCTTGATGGGCCTCGATGTGATCCACGGCTATCGCACGACTTTTCCCGTGCCGCTCGGGCTTGCCGCGACGTGGGATCCGGCGTTGATCGAACAGACCGCCCGCGTCGCGGCGGTCGAGGCGACGGCGGAGGGAGTGCGCTGGACGTTTGCCCCGATGGTGGACATCGCACGCGATCCGCGCTGGGGGCGGGTGATGGAAGGCAGCGGCGAGGACACGTATCTGGGCGAAGTATTTGCCGCGGCGTACGTGCGCGGATTCCAGGGAAAGGACCTTTCCGATCCGACTTCGCTGCTGGCGTGTGCGA
>JAEUJD010000189.1 GCA_016793015.1 Phycisphaerales bacterium | reverse complement strand
CGAGCCATCCAGGGGCGTCACAAACGGCGCGGAATCATCCGGAAGCCGAGCCTCGATCTCGTCGAGCATTCCCGACACTTCACGCGAGAGCCATGCACTTGCTCCGTCCGACCGGATGCGCTCGATCACGCCGCCCGTCCGATCGGGCCGCGATTCCGCCGGCCAGTACACATACGTCGCGTCCTGATCGACGCGGATAACGCGGGGCTGGCGCTGCTCGTAGTTCCGTACCCACCGAGGCTCCAGCCGTCCATCGGTAAGCGACGTGACAAAGAGACCGAGCTGCTTGCGTCCGGGCGATGTCAGCACGACGCGGTCCGTCGGTCGTCCCGGGCCTTCGGTGATCTTCGGCTCTGCCACAATCCAGCCCACCAGCGTTTGCACATCGGGCGAGACGTGATCGCCGAATCGGGCCCGCCGATTTCCCCCGAGCAGGCGGTCGCTCGCAGCGGAAGGCACCGCGATCGGTTCGCCTGCAAACAGCCGGGCCGCTTCGTTCGCCGAGCGTGCCGCCTCCGAAGCGCGATCGAGCGCCGCCAGGGTCTCTACCAGTTTCACGCCGATCCGGCGCCCCTCGCGGGCCAGTTCGGGCGCTTTGGGTGATTGGGAATACTCAAGAGCCCGCATCGCGAGCGCGAGCGACTTTGCCGACGCTCCTTTCCGATTCGCTTTCGCGTCGATTGCAGCAAGTCTTTCCCACGCGATCGCCGCCGCGGGCGCCGCCGGATATCTCCGGCCGAGCGATGCGAGTTCCGATGCGCTTGCGTGTTCGCCCAATTCGGCCAGCTCGCGCGCCGCCTGTGCCGCAAATGCTCCGTAGAGCTCCGGGCCTTGCCGCTTCACGAGCGCGAGCAGCCGATCCGTCGCGATCTCCGACGCGCGTGTCGGCACGCCAAAATCGCCCGCCACCATCGAGCCGCCCAGCGAATCGTCGGAAAGCACGCGCCCGTACGCCTCGAGACTCGCTCCGGGCGCACCCTTCGCCTCCCCCAGCCAGCCGAGCGTCAGTTCGTACTCCGCGAGCTCCGCGGGGGATTCCGCGCCGCGGGCAAACCGCTGCGCAAGTTCGCTCAGCACTTGAATCGTCGGGGTACCCACGCCCCCGCCGGTCGATCCCGTCCGCTGATCGGTCGTCGGGTCCCATTTCTGCTTCCCCGCGACGAACATCGCCCGGAGCGATTCGATCAATCGTTTCCGTGCGGCCTGTGCCGCGGCAGAATCCGGCAGCCGATCCCGGATCTCCAGCACGCGGTCAACCGCAGGGACAATCCTCGCAAAGCGCCCGGCTCGAAAGGCAAGGTTCACCATCGAAAGGGCCGGAGCGGGGTCGTCGGGTGCCGCGGTCAGCCGCTTGGTCAGGATCGCTTCCGCCGTCTCCCACTTCAGAAAGGCGTGCAGCTCCGCGGCGTCTGAAACGATCACGCCGTCGGCCATCGCGATCAGGTTGCCGGCCTTTGCCAGCGGGTGCGAAGAAATCTGCTTCATCTCGCCCGGCTCAAACACGAGCGCGCGATCTTCGAGCGGCACCAGGACATTCCCGTCGGAAAGCGACGAAACGCGTCCCGCCATTGATGGTTCACGCAGCAGCGCACTCGACCTCGGCGCGGCCTTCTCAAAGTCGGCAATCGCCAGCGATACAAGCCGATCTGCCGTGACAACGACCAGTTGATCTCTCGCCCGCACCAGGTACGACGGCATCGTCGTTGCTTCACCAAGGTCTTCCGCGAGTCGCCTGCCCAGCATCGTCCCATCCACGGCCGAAAGCCGCACCAGCGCCGAGGAATCCGGCGTCAGCACGATCAGCGACGTCCCGTCCAGAATCGGTTCCGAGCCCGCCCACGGGTGGTTGCTCGCTTGCAGCGTCATCGCCGAATAGATGCGCCCTTCACTCGGCGGATTCATCCGGCGCACCCAGATCACCCGTCCGCTCGCGGCCTCGACCGCCGCCACAATTCCCAGCCCATCGGCGCGATAGATCACGCCATCGGAAGCGATACTCCGCTCGGCGGCCCGGGGCGAGCGATTGAACGGCATCACGCCAACGCTGCACAACGGCCGCACCCACCGGAGTTCGCCCGTCCAAAGGTCAAGCCCCGCGAGCACCGCGCCCGAAACGCGGCGAACCGATGAGTTTCGTCGCATCGGCACAACGAGCACGCCTTCGCTGACCACCGGCTCGCCTCGCACCGAGCAGCCTTCCAGCCTGCGATCCAGAGTCGCCGGATCAACGGCCCACAGGACCCGGCCGGTCTTGATGTCAAAGCCGTAGAGCCTGCGGTCGCCCTCGCGCCCGGTTTCGGTGACGTACCCCATCGAGGCGACGCCCACCGTGCCGCTGACCACCACCCACGCGCTTTCTTCGAGGCGGGAAAGCGGAGGCCCCTGGCGCGAAGAATCGCGCCGCAGGTCGGCCCGCCCGTAGGGTGTCGGCCGGATCGACCACACCGGGCTCAGCGTAAAGCGGTCCAGCCCGCTGATCTCTGCACCGTTGTTCACCAGCACCAAGTCGTTGACGACAACCGGCATCATCCACGCTCTGGACGATCCCTGCCTCATCATCTCGAATGCCTGCAATTCGTCCTCGTCATCGTCGCTGTCACGGGCCGGACGGCGCGCAACAACACTCGAAACCAGTGCCGCCTCGGGGAGCGCCTGCCAATCGGGGGCGGTGCCGCCGGCGCGCGGGCTTGCGACCTCGCTCCGCAGTCCGCCGGGGAGCGCGATCGCATCCATCGGCGCCGATGTCATCCCTGCTTCCTGCTTCCATCGCGCCGCCCACCGCCTGACCTCGTCGCGCGATGCGAATCGGGCGATCTTTCCGGCCAGCGTGGCGGCATCTGCAGCGCTCGCGCCTTTTCGATCCGGGTGATGTTCCAGTTGCTCCAGCGCCTGGCGGGCCGCTTCGAACTGCGCCGCCTCGAACCGAACCTGCCCAGTCCGCATAGCCGCCTCCAGCCCGGCGGCCGTGAGCAGGCGAGTCCGCTCGACATCCTCAAACTTTCCGTCTTCCAGCAGCTTGGCGGCGCGAGGCCCTTCCATCGCGCGATAGCGCTCGAGCAACGCGGGCTTGGCGAGCAGCAGCTTGTGAATGTGTTCCCGCACGCTGAAGAACACGTCGCCGTCTTCTTTGGATTCGAGAACCCGGTCACCCTCGGTGTCGAGCAGCGCCTGGACCACGCGTGCCGCCTCGGCCAGATTCTGGGTGGCCAGCAGATCATCCACGCGCGAAAGGGTTTCACGCGCCTGAACCGAATCGTCGGGGTAAACCGGGGTGGCCTGGCTGTGAGCGCGAGCGCCGAACGCCAGCGCCGCTCCGAGCAGGCCAGCACGCATCCAAACGACCATTCTGTTCCGGCTTCCTCCCCACATGGAACGGCTCCCGGTTACGGCTGGACCTGCACATCTTCGTCCCAAAACCGCGAGCGTCTCCGGGCCTTGCCGCGAATCGGGCAGTTCCCCAGATGCTCCAGACACATTGTTCGGTCCAGCCTGTTCCACGGTTTGCGAAGTCTAAGGCCAACCTTTGATATCGCGCTTCAGTAAGCGTTATCACCGGTCGATTCCGCACGACCGATGGTCAGGAGCCAAGCCGTCCGGGAAGAATCCTTCCCCACAGGCAACCAACTCCCGCCTCCCCCCGCTTGTCGCCCGCTCCATCCGGGCGAGGCGTCGCTCGCTCCCGGTCGGGCTTTCTACCGGCTCCGTCCGATCTCGTGGCGAGAAGCCCGCTTTGCGTGCATCCTCGTTGCCGTCATCGCGATGAGCCTGGCAGACCTTTCGATGACGCTCATCCACGCCACCTCAATCGGGATGCAGGAAGAAAACCCCATCGCGCGGATTCTCATGCGTCACGGCGGGATCTGCTCCATCTGTGTCTGGAAGGGCGGCACCGTCGCCATCGGTATTTACATCCTCTGGTGCCTCAGGCGGCACCGATCGGCCGAGATCGGTGCCTGGGTCTGTTTCGCCATTCTCGCCGCCCTCTGCTTCCACTGGGCCAGGTACAACTCGCAAATCGCCGGACTCACCGGAGAAGTTGTCTTGCTCGACAAGACCCGGGCGACCAGCGAGTGGTTTGTCATGCACCCCGAATCGGCCCCGTAACGCGTCCGGACGCTTCCCGCGCTACGCAAGCCGAGCCGCCCAGTATCCACTAAACTCGGTGCATGCCCAAGCTCGCGCTCGCCCTCATCGCCCTCGCTCCGCTGCCTCTGGCGGCATGCTCGGGTGTCTCGTCGCCCATACTCACGATCGTCGATGTTCACCAGGACGAAAACGAGCCCACCGGCCGGCGCATGATTATCGTCGTCAAAGCCGAGAATCTCGCCGACGTGCAGCTCCCCCTCCGCGACGCCACCTATTCCGTCCGCCTCGACGGCCAACAGGTCTTCGATGGACAACGCTCACCCGAAAGCACGCTCCGCAAGTGGGGCATTCAGGAACTGCGATTCCCCGTCGCGCTCCCCGCCGATCGCTGGCCGGCGTCGGACACTCCCGTTCGATACGAGATTTCGGGCTCGCTCGTGTATCTGCCCCCGGGTAAGTTCAACGAGATTCTGTACGACTACAGGCTGCTCAGGCCAACAGCAGGTTTCCGCGGCACCGGGCAGGTCAGTCTGCACGCCCCCGGAGCTCCCGCGCCCAGCAGCGCGAGCACGCCGGCCCCAACCGCCCAGGTGCCGCCTGCCGAGCCGGTTTCCGGCGGTTGATCGCTACACCACCCGTACCGGGTCCACATCGCTTACGGCGCAGTGCACGCGCACGCCCGGCAACGCGCGCTCCAATCGCCCGGCCAGCCGCGGCAGATACCCGCGTTCCGTGCTGGTGTGCTCTCCCAGAATGATCCCGAGCCCGGCGTCAAGCGCAACGATCACCTCGTGGTGCTTCATCTCGCCTGTGACAAACAGCTCGCAGCCGTCCTTCACCGCCGCGGCTACGAGTTCCGCGCCCGCACCGGGGCAGACCCCGATGACGTTTACGGCCTTGTTCAGGTCGGCACACGCCACACGGATCTTTTCACGTGCGATGTGTTTCTTGAGGCGGGAAGCCAGGTCGGCGATCGTGACCGGGTGATCCAGAGTGAGGCGCCGTCCCGCACCGACGCGGCGCGACGGTTTCGGGATGAGCTCGTAAACATCGAGTGCGGGCTGTTCATAGGGGTGGAATTGCTCGAGCGTTTGGAGCGCCAGGGCGAGCGCTGCTTTGGAGCAAACCATTTCAAGCCGGACCTCGCGCACCGATTCGAGTCGCCCGGGCTTGCCGGCGGCGGGCGTCGCGGTCGCCCCCGCGAGAAACGTCCCGGTGCCCTCGAGTGAGAAGGAACAAACGGTGTAGTCCCCGATGATCCCCGCGCCGGCGGTCGCAAGCGCGCTCCGGATCTTGTCCGCCTCGGCCACGGGCACAAACGTCACGATCTTGACCTGTTGTGTGGCTTCGATGCGCTCGTGCGACCGCAGGGCGCGGCAGTCGCCCAGGATCTTTCCGTTGCTGCCACCCGAAAGCCCCTCGCAGAGCCAATCGGTCATCCCGCCTTCGACAGCATCGAGAGACGTGTGGGGCGAGTAGATCGCGATCCCGCGCTCGATTGCGCGGAGGATCACACGCTCCTTCGCGGTTCTGTCGGTGACGCTTGCAAGCGGTTCCCAGATCGGCGGGTGATAGGCGATGATCAGGCCCACGCCCGCCTCCTCCGCCTCGAACATCACCCGTTCGTTCAGGTCGATCGCCAGCAGCACTCCCGATCGGAGCGAAGCATCCCGCCGCCCGACGTGGAGCCCGACCTTGTCCCACGATTCCGCGTACGACGGCGGGGCAATCACTTCCATCGCTTGGATCGCATCCTGTACCCGCATGCTGTGCTCCGTTGCCGAGGCTCGTTCGAACAGGGCGCATCCTACGAATCAAATCCAGTCAGCCAACGCCAAGTTCCGCCCGTGGCTCCGGCACCCGCCATTCGCGTAGCATCGGCGTGAGCGAAACCCTGGTCATTCCATCCTTTGCCAAGCTCAATCTGGCCCTTGCGGTCTCGCCCCCCGAGCCGCAATCCTCGCCGGGCGGCGACCGGAATCCGCGGGCGGGCTGGCATCGGATCAGTTCGCTGTTCTCGTGCGTCGATCTCGCCGACGAACTCGCCCTGACGCCGTTGCCATCCGGGCTCTCGCGATTCTCCGTTCGATGGGCGCACGATGCCCCAAGCCCAAGCCCGCTCGATTGGCCCATCGAGAAAGACCTCATTTTCCGCGCACACGCGATGGCCGAAGAGCTTGCTGGTCGAGAGTTGCCCATCGAAGCGGTGCTCACCAAGCGCATCCCCGTGGGCGGCGGCATGGGCGGCGGGTCTTCCAATGCCGCCGCAATGCTCCGCGGTTTGGCCTGGCACTTCCGGCTCGATCCCGATTCGCTCAAGCCGATCGCAGCGAAGCTCGGATCGGATGTTTGCTTTTTTCTCGACTCCGGTCGAGGCCTCGCCGATCCCGCGCGTCCGGCGCTTGTCGAGGGCTTCGGCGACCGGATCAGCCGGCGCAAGCCGCTCGATGCCGGCGTCATCCTCATCTGCCCGCGGATCTTGTGCCCGACGCCCGAGGTTTACCGTGCATTCGATCGGTGGCTTGCGTCGCGCCCGATGTTTCGCTTCCGCCAGAACGAGGCGCGTGCGATCTTCAACTCCGATCATCCGCCCGACTCACGGTCGCTGTTCAACGACCTCGCCGAGCCCGCTTTCGAGGTTGCTCCCGACCTTCAGGCGATTCACGCTCTCGCATCGCGTGCGCATTCGCCGGTCCACGTCACCGGCAGCGGCAGCACCCTCTTCGCACTGGTCGGTCCGTCTGAAAGCGCCGCCGTGGCAGCCGCTCTGCGCGCCCAATTGCCCGCGGGAACCGCGGTCATCGCAACGGCCCTGCGATAGCCCCGCACGCTGTTCGTGCGAGCCGCCAGTTCTTCTTCATTCCGGCCCGTCGCCCGCCGATACACTCGACAGCCTTCCTTGAGCGAACCATGGCAAAAAACGGCAAATCGGGCTACTACATCGGGATCGACCTCGGCGGCACCAACATGCAGGTCGGCGTGGTCTCTTCCGATCTCAAACTGCTCTCGCAGGCCAAGAAAAAAACCAAGGCCGAAGATGGGCTCGACGGCGTCATGAGCCGCATCGTCGAAGGTGTCGTCGAGGCTTGCTCCGAGGCGAAGGTGAAACTCACCGATCTCGAAGCGATCGGACTTGCGGCACCCGGCGCGGTCGATCCTTCCGAAGGCATCGTGCTCGCGGCAGACAACCTCCGCTGGACCGAGACCCCCGCCGCGCAGATCCTTCAGAAGCGCACCGGCGTCAAGACCTACCTCGACAACGACGTCAACGCCGCCGTCTGGGGCGAGAACAAGCTCGGTGCGGGAAAGAATTCCAAGAACCTTCTCGGTGTCTGGCTGGGAACGGGCATCGGAGGCGGACTGATCTTCAACGGCGAGTTGTACTACGGCCCTTTCTTCACGGCGGGTGAGATCGGCCACATGATTTCGCTCCCTTTCAATCCGCCCGGCGAGCGCTCGCTCGAGCACAACTGTTCTCGCACCGCGATCGTGAATCGCCTGATCAAGCTCATCAAGGGCAACCGCAAGAGCAAGCTCGTCGATCTCGCCGAGGGCGATCTCGACAAGATCAAGTCCAAGCTCGTTGCCAAGGCGTATGAAGACAAGGACGAGTTGACGGTCGAGGTGCTGGATTCGGCCGCGGAGCTGCTCGGCATCACGCTCGGCGGAGTGACCACACTGCTCTCGCTCGATCGCATCGTGCTAGGGGGCGGGCTCACCGAGGCGATGGGCAACTCGTGGGTCAATCTGGTCGAGCAGCACACCCGCAAATTTACGTTTCCGGATCGCTGCAAGCAGGTGAAAGTGGTCGCGAGCACGCTGGAAGATCGCGCGGGCTTGCTCGGTGCCGCCATGATCGCGATGCAGCGGCACGAAGAGAAATGAGTTGCGAGCCTTTCTGGAGCGTTAAGGCCGCCCAGGGCCTCGCAGCGTCAAGATTTCAGCTCGTTTCGCCGCGACTTTTCGCTTGGGATGTTTGGCTTCGGCGTTTACACTCTGTGTGCTGCGCCCTCCGATCAGCTGCGCGTGGCGATGGAGATAGCCCATGCGTTGGAATCGCAACGAAGCCGCAAGAGCCCGTTCACGCGTCACCACCCGGGGCAGCGGCCCTCTCCTGTTCGCGGCGGCTTGTGCCGCCGGGATCGCCGCGAACCTGGCGCACGCCCAGCCCGCTTCGCTCTCGCTGGCGAACCGCGCGTATGCGCAGATCCCCAACAGTGCCGATTTCACCATGCCCCAGTTCACGCTCGCGATGTGGCTCAAGCCCACAGGCCCCGGTGAATTCGGCGGCGGCACGTTGATCTCGAAATCCGGAAAGCCCGACACCGGTAGTCTGCTGTGCTCGTGGTGGATGGGCTGGTCGTCAGCCTCCGGCAAGGTGCTTGGAATGGTCGTGCATCAGTACGGTATCAGCGGCAAGGTTGTCACCTCCGACGCAGTTGTCTCTCTAAATGAGCACGCGCACGCCGCGCTCACTTTCAATGGAACAACGCTCCGGCTCTACATCAACGGCGTCCTCGATCAGGAAGCTCCGTTCGGATTTACGGGCGTGTACTACAGCACCGAAGATGTGCTGATCGGCGGGTTCAACGCGAATTCGGGCTACACGTTCAATCGCTTCGACGGCACGCTCGACGATGTTTGCGTCTGGAATCGGGCGCTCAACGCCGGTGAAGTCGCGGCATTGGCAAACTGTGAACCGACCATCAGCCCGAACGGTCTGGTTGCTTATCTCCCGTTCTCCAACCTGTCGCTCGCCGATGCCTCCGGCAACGGCCACTCCGCTGCCGCCCTCGGCAGCATCGCATTCGGCCCGCAGCACGCCTCGCTCTGCCCCGCCGATTTCAACTGCGACGGTCAGGTGGACGATGCCGATTTCGTCGCGTTCGTCGCCAGCTACAACGAACTTGTCATTCCTCCTGCCGACCCGAAATGCGATCTCAACGGCGACGGTTTCGTCGACGATGCGGACTTCATTCTGTTTGCCGTTGCGTACAACACGCTCGTGTGCTCCTGATCAGCCTCTCTTACCCGGTCTTGCGATGAGTCGGTGCGTCCGCGCTGCAGGCGCTGCCACTACAGTTTCCGCATGACCAAAACGCCCTCGCAAAGGCGCGTGCCGGAATCAACGCGCACGAAACCGGGATCGCCAGCCGAAGTGGCCATCCCGATTCTGGTCGATCTGCACGGCCCCAAACTCCACGCTCTTGCGTCGCGACTCTGCGGCAACGCCTCCGATGCCGACGACATGGTGCAGGAGGTATTCCTCCAGGCGCATCGCAAGTGGCACACATTCAAGGGCGATGCCGATCCCGGCACATGGCTGTACGCGATCGCGGCCCGTTCCTGCAAGGCTCGCACCCGGCGGAAGGGCGGGATCGACCGGCGCATGCCGGCGCTCTCTCAGGTCATGCCCTGGACCGACCATGCCGTGGCCGATCTCGGCGCTTCGCCCACGAGCACGATCGGCCGGGTGATCGAGCGTGAATCCGCGCGGGCTGTGCACGATGCCATCGTCGAACTGCCCGACAACTTCCGTGTTCCGCTTGTCCTCAAGGAAATGCTGGAACTGCCTCTGGAGGAAGTCGGCAAGGCGCTCAACCTCAAGCCCGAAACAGTGAAGACCCGTGTGCATCGGGCGCGGCTGATGCTCCGCAAAGCGATCCTCGCTCGCCGCGCTCTTCCGAAGAAGCCCGCCCCCGCGCCCACCTATGAAATGCGGGTGTGCGTTGATCTGCTCAACGCCAAACTCGACGCGATGGATCACGGGCGAGATTTTCCGATCGGGCAGAAAGTCGTCTGCGAACGCTGCCGCGCAGTGTTTGCCGAACTCGACCTGGCGCAGAACGCATGCGCCCGCCTCGCTGCGGGTGAACTTCCGCGAGCGTTGCGCGATCGCGTCATCCGCGCCATGCCCCGAGCGTGAGCCCCGCTTTAGTTTGACCGGGCCTTGCACGTTGAAAGCCCAAAGGGCAGATACGCTGGGCAGAAACCGACAATCGCGGTCAGCAGCATCACAGCGCCGACGATCGACACCACGATTCCTGCGACTTCTCCCCGGGTGGCTCCCAGCAATCCAAGCCCGACTGCGAGCGCCGTCAAACCCGCGATCAGGCGAACTGCGCGATCGGCTCCTCCAACATTGGCAAATGTCATGGCCCGTCTCCTTTTTTTGAAGGGCCGTCCGGAGCCCGATGCTCCTTTGGGCCCACCATGACTGAGAGGCCGCGGCAGTCCGCGAAGTTCCCGATTTCTTTGAACGGCGGGAACCCGCCGGCCGCGGCCTGCCTCGAAGAACTGAGGAGGCTTCCATGAAAACCACCAAACAAACCACCCGTCAGGATCGCCCACAGTCAGGGTTGATCGAACTCGATCCGTTTGAGGTTCGCCGCATGATCGCGGAGGGTGCCGCGCGACTGATCGATGTTCGCGAGGCTGATGAACGGCGGCGCTGCTCGATCGTGGGTTCCGACGCTTTGCCCTTGGGCGAATGCCAAGTCGATCGCGTGGATTGCGACATCGGCCCGATGCCCGTGTTTCACTGTCATCGTGGGGGGAGGTCGCTCAAAGCCCTCCAGCGCATGCACGCGGCCGGCAAGACCCGCGTCGCGCACATGCGAGGGGGAATCGATGCCTGGAAGGCCGCTGGCTTGCCCGTGATCGAAGACAAGCGAGCGATGCTCTCTGCAATGCAGCAGACACAGATTCTGATGGGCGTGCTCGTGCTGGTTGGGGTCGTGCTCGGAGCGTTCTGGTCGCCGTGGGCGCTCGGGCTGTCCGGGTTTATCGGCTGCGGCATGATCTTCGCAGGCATCACGGGCAACTGCGCGATGGCGAATCTGCTGGGTTCGTTGCCGTGGAATCGGAACACGACGCCGCAGGGCAGCTGCAGCATCTGACCAAGTCTTCGAACGGGTTCTCCAACCTTCAGAACACCACCGAAAGGAAACTCTCATGCTCAACGATCCCGCCAAGTTCTACGAATCCTGGCCCGCCGAGATGAACGCGATGAAGGCCGCGGCACCCGATATCGGCAAGTCGTTCGGACCCTTCTTCCAGGGGTTGATGAAAGAGGGCGCGCTCTCCGTGAAGGAAAAAGAACTGATCGCCCTGGGGATCGGCGTCGCGCTCCGCTGCGAACCGTGTATCTACGCGCACGTCGAGAAATGCTTCAAATCGGGAGCAACGCCCGAGCAAATCATGGAAGTGGCGGGTGTCGCCGTCATGATGCAGGGCGGCCCGGCGTACACCTACGCCCCGGTTGTGGCGCGGGCGGTGGAGCATTTCAGGGCCGGGGTCGCGAACTAGCCTCGTGCGGAAGCGGGTGTCAAAGCCCGCCGGTTGAGAAAACACAAAACCCGGAGCGTCGCCGCTCCGGGTTTCGTTCTCTCTCAAAGCCACTTTCGGGAAGGCCGGGCTCACCCGGCAAAGCCGGTTGATGCCGCGGCCTGTGTGTCTGGTTTCAGCAGATCTGACCGCTGGTCGTCTCGTCGATCATCCCGTCGAGTGCCGCGTTCATCTTTTCCGCCGTGTCGTACGAACCGCTGGCGATCTGGCCGCGGATCTGGTCGACCAGATCCTGGCGGATCGCGGGCATCTGCTTCAACTTGTTGAGCCACGGTGCCAGCACCTGCGCCTCCGTTGAAAGTTCGACCTTGTCTTCGCCCCGGTTAATCTGTCCGGATGCCGACGCCTGCGTGTCGCGAACCCGCGGCTCGCTCACGCCCGCCAGCCGGCCAACCGAACCAACTCCCGAAACGCCTTCTGAGATTCCACCGATGCGTGATTCTCCGTTCAAGGTCCGACTCCTTACGACAGGTCGCCAAACACGAGCGAGGGGCACAATCTCCACCAAGATTCGTCGAGTCACTTCCGGCTCCCACCGGATGCCCGCTTGGGCTTCTCGACGTCCTGCCCTTCGCCAGCGTTTGCCGCCAGCGTGCACTCGAACCTGTTCGGGTCTTTCCTCGAACCGCTGCCGGTGTCGAGGCGAGTGTGAGCATTTCATCGACGACACCCCGAAGACTTCTTCAAACTTGCCCTTTTTGAGTCCATTCCAGCAAGTCTCGTCGTATTCAGGATTTACCGCTCGGCACTCCTCCATGGCCTCTGAAAAATTGTCATCGCCTCTTCCTGATACGCTTTGCGCTCCAAAATCAAGCATTCCCCCGACAAGCGAACCGACTATGATCCAATCAAAATACGAATATTCAGGTCTGGGATCGCGCCAAGGCGTCCATTTCTCGCATCCTTTGCGCACCTGTTTGGCCTTCGTTGTTTGCCTGCTCGGACTGGCGGCATGCAAATCCGGCCCGAAAGAAGATTCCGAACTCAAGCAGCAGACCAAAGAACTCTTCCCCGAAGGGGGCGGTGCATCCATCGACGACGGTTCCGAGACTCCTTCTCAGCTCAATTCCAAGTGGACCATCATGCTCCTCCATCTCAAGGGAAGCGGCCAGGATCCCGCGATCAACGCCGTTCTGCGCTCGGTAAAGGCAAACGGCGTGCCCGAAGCCTTCCTCGAAACGAGGGGTGAAACAGCCTTGATCGTCGTCGGCAAGTACGACTCGCCCGCCTCGTCCGATGCCCAGGCCATGCTCAAGCGGGTCAAAGAGATCGTGATTGACGGTCAGCGCCCCTACATGGCGGCACATATGCTGCCGCCACCGGCGCAAACCTTGAAGGGCACGGTCCCCGAGTGGGACCTGCGCAACGCCAAGGCCAAGTACGGCAAGAACGCCGAGTTCACGCTCCAGGTCAATATCTACACCAACCCGAGCGGCCGCGCGTCGGCGTCGGAACTGAAAGAGTTCCAGAAGGCCGCGGAAGACGCGGTTCGAACGCTCCGGAAGGAAAACGCCGAAGCCTTTTATTACCACGATCAGGCGGGCAGCACCGTGACGGTGGGGCTGTTCAGCCAGGATGAGCTTGATTCCGGCTTCAGCCTGAAGCCCGGAGCCGGCCGCGGCGTGCGCGAACTGCAGAAAAAGTTCCCGTACGCGATGGTCAACGGGGCCGGCGTGAAGGACA
>JAEUJD010000113.1 GCA_016793015.1 Phycisphaerales bacterium | reverse complement strand
AGGCCCACCAGATTCAACTTGCCAAGCGCGATCGCGTCCATCGCTTCGCTCGGCAGATCCGTGAACTCTTCGAGCGGCAGCCGGATGTTCTCGCGCAGCGTCATCGACCCGAATAACGCGCCGGACTGATACGCCACCCCGATCATCCGCAGCATCGCCAGCCGGTCCTTCCCCTGCACCGTGCCGACATTAAACCCCGCGACATTGATCGTCCCGCCCGCAGGCTTGTACAACCCGATCATGTGCATGAGCAGCGTGCTCTTGCCGCACCCGGAGTCGCCGACAATCACGATGACCTCGCCCGCACGAATCTCGAACGACACATCCGAGAAGATCGTCTTGGGCCCGAAAGCGGCGCGCAGCTTCTCAACGCGGATCAGCGGCTCGCTCCCCGCTTTCGCTTCCGGTCTCGCTTCAACTTGTTTCGCGCTCCTCAACACCAGAAATCCATCTCCTTCAATGCCGATTCAAAGCCGCATGTAAAAGAACACCACGCCCAGCAATCCATCCACAACCACGATCAGCACGATCCCCGCAACGACCGCGCTTGTCGTGCTTCTGCCCACCGCCCCCGGCCCCGATCCAGTCTTCAGCCCGCGCTGGCAGCCCACCGCGCCGATCACAAACGCGAAGATCACCGCCTTCAGCAGCCCCTGCAGCAGGTCCTCCGGGCCCACAGCGCTCCGCACGCCCTCGATGTAAAACTGCAAGGTGTAGCCGAACGACAGCATCGTCGGTATCCCGCCCAGCAGCCCCATCAGCGTGCAGAAGTTTGCGAGCAGGGGCGTCATGATCATCGCCGCCAGAACCCGCGGCACAACCAAAAACCGCATCGGCCTCACGCCGAATGTGTTGAGCGCATCCAGTTCCTGCGTGACTTTCATCGTTCCGATCTCTGCCGCAAATGCCGAGCCCGAACGCCCCGCCAGAATGATCGCCGTTGTCAGCGGGCCGAGTTCCCGCACCATCGCCAGCCCCATCAGCACCGGGATCTGCGAGACCGCGCCGTATTCCTGCAAGGGCGTTGCTGTCTGAAACGCGATGATCAGCCCCATCAAAAAGCCCAGCAGCATCACAACCGGCAACGCATTCACGCCCGCCCGCTCGCACACCAGCAGCACATCCGGCCAGCGAACCTTGGTCGGATGCGTGATCGCCCAGCCAAAGGCCATGATCGAGTCGCCCAGAAACGAAATCAGTTCGTAGAGGTCATTCAGAACCGAACTGGCCGAAAGACCGATCGATGAGACCACATCCGGCTTTGCCGCCGCAGGCGCTGGCAACTCCGCGGGCGTTGCTTTCTCGATCAGCGTCCGAAGGTCTTCGCTCAACCCCTCAAACGCGATCGGCACCTTCTTCGCCCGGCACATCAAGGCCAGTTCCATCAGCAGCCCGATCCCGGCTCCGTCGCAATACGAAACGCCCTTCCCGTCCACGGTCAGCGTTGAAAAATCCGAGCCTCGCACCGGCGGCACAACCCGCTCCCAGATCGGCGCGATCGAGTCCGCATCCAGCCGCCCACTGAGCACAACATGCGTCGAACCACCTTGCGAGGTCACCGTCGCGCTCGCGCCCGATGCTTCCTTCTCGCTGGAGTTCGCTCCGGCCAGTTGTACGTGTGCTTCGCTCAAGGGCCGAGAGTACTCCGCGGTTCCTGCCGTCCGCTCGATCGCTTCCAATCCGACGCCGCGAAGTGTAACCGAGTCGTTCAGCCGATCCGCGTCCGGAAGAGCCCTCCGAGCTCTCGTATCCTCCTCCCGCCTGAAGTACATCATCGTCATCCCCGACGGCGGCGCGGACTTTCCTCTCGAACAACTCGGGGGTAAGACCGCCTTTCAGGCCGCGCACACGCCGCACCTCGATGCGCTCGCGTCCCGAGGTCAACTGGGAATCGCGAAGACCACCCCTCCCGGCTTCGAAGCCGGTTCCGACGTCTGCTCGATGTCGCTCCTTGGCTACGACCCCGCGAAATATCACACCGGGCGTGCCCCGCTCGAAGCCGCATCGCTCGGTCTCAAGCCCGGTCCGCGCGATTGCATCTTCCGTTTGAATCTCGTGACCACCGGCGCATCGACCAGCGGCCCGTACTCCGCTTCGGACGATGCGCTGATGATCGACCATTCCGCCGGCGCGATCACCGATGCAGAGGCCCGCGCTCTCATTGCAAGTCTCGTCGACCATTGGAAGTCGGCTGCACCCGCGGCCGCCCGGTCCATGACGCTCACCCCGGGCGTCAGCTATCGCAATATTCTCATCGACTCGAGCGGCGCCAGTTTTTCCGACGTTATCACAACCCCGCCGCACGCCGTTCCGGGGGAATCGTGGCTGGCCCATCTTCCGAAAGCCGCTGGTGTCCAGAGCAAGAGTGGGGCAGCCCAAGCCGGTCGCGCCGAGGCAGACGCTCTTTGCGATCTCATGCTCGCCTCACGCGATTGTTTCCGCGATCACCCCATAAACAAGGCCCGCATCGCGTCCGGCAAGCGCCCCGCAACCATGGCCTGGATCTGGGGTCAGGGCGTGAAGCCCACCATGCCCGCTTTCCAACAGCGCTTCGGCATCCGGGGCAGCATGATCACCGCCGTCGATCTCCTTTCCGGCATCGCTGCGTACATGGGGTGGCCTCGCCTCGATGTCTCCGGTGTGACCAGCTACCACGACACGGACTACGCTGCGCAAGGCCGTGCCGCGGTCGAAGCGATCACGACAAACAACTACAACATCGTCTGCTGCCACGTCGAAGCACCCGACGAGGCCTCGCACCAGGCGGATTGGAAGACCAAGGTCGCCGCGATCGAATCCATCGATCGCCACGTCGTTGGCCCGATCGCCGATTGCATGGCGAAACTGGACTCAACCGGCGAAGGCTGCCGAGTCTTGGTGATGCCCGATCACTACACACTGGTCAGCACCCGCAAGCACGATGCGACACCGGTCCCCTTCCTGATCGCCGGCAGCGGCATCACCTGGAACGGTGCAAAGGCATTCGACGAACCCAGCGCGGCATCCACGAAACTCACCATCGAACACGGTCACGATCTGATGTCCAGGTTCCTGGGCATCAAAGAGAACCACGCATGAGCGAAACCGAGTCTCCATCTTCCGGCTCATCGGAACCCCGCCAACCATCGCTCGGCCCGCCTCTGGTCGATCCGAAAGAGTCATACGACCTCGAACCCGCCGAAGCCGCGCCCGCGCCGCTCCCTCCGCCCCCCGCCCCCGTGCTCCGCGTCTCGACTCCGGTTCTTCCTGGAACCGACTTCATCAAGCCGGGCCTCGGCTCCGCGCAGGTCATCGGGATCGCCGGCGCAACCATTCTCGCGATCGCAGTCGTCTTCGCCGCGATCAAGGGCGGGGCAACCGGTTGGTGGTCCAATGGTCTCCTTACGGCTTATCTCGGGCTGCTGCACGCCGGAACCGGGGCAGTCGCCGTCGGTTTCGTGGCGTACGCGCTCGGACGCGGGATCGGGAACGTCCCGCTTGCTGCCGCTCGAATGCTCTTCGCCGTCTCCCTTCTGCTTCTCACCCTCAGCGCCGGCCAGGCACACCTGCACCCGATCTTGCTGTACTTGTGCGCCCTCCTGATCTATTCGCTCGCGACCATCATCCTCTTCCGATGGGAACTGCCCGAATGGGGCGGCGTGACGAGCATCCACGGCATCCTCTGGTTCCTGACCTATCTGGGAGCGATGCTCCAGGTTGCCGTCTCCCGGACGAGCCAAGTCGCGAGCAATTAGACCGGCGGTTGCCAAGGATCGTTCATGGCAAAGAAGTCCGCGCCCCGCACAACAGCATCGTTTTCGCTTCCACCAAAGTCCCTCATCGGCATGGTCCACGTCGGCGCGCTCCCCGGCTCCCCCTTCGCCCGCGCTCCATTCGCTCAGATCGAAGCCACCGCGCGGGCCGAAGCCAAAGTCCTCATCGACTCCGGCTTTGATGCCGTCATCGTCGAGAACATGCACGATCGTCCGTACGTGCAGCCTCCGCACTCACCCGCAACCGTCGCGGCAATGACCATGCTGTGCGCCACCGTCAAGGACGCCATCGGAACGGCTCCCATGGGCGTCCAAGTCCTCTCCTGCGGCGAGCGCGAAGCCCTTTCCATCGCCCTCGTCACCGGCGGCTCGTTCATCCGCTGTGAAAACTTCGTCTACGCCCATGTTGCCGATGAGGGGCTCCTCGCGCAGGCCTCGGCTGGTCCGTTGCTCCGTTTCCGCAAAGAGATCGGCGCCGACCGCATCAAGGTCATCTGCGACATCAAGAAGAAGCACGCATCGCATTCCATCACCGGCGACATCTCGCTCGGCGATGCCGCCCATACCGCCGAGTTTTTCGGCGCCGATGGAGTGATCGTGACCGGCGCGTTCACCGGCGATCCGGCAAACCAGCAGGACGTTGCCGAGGCCAAGCGTTCCGCACACCTCCCCGTCTGGGTCGGCTCCGGCGTCGATCCCGATCAGGCAAAGTCGCTCTTCGAACACGCGGACGCGCTCATCGTCGGCTCGTACATCAAGCGCGGCGGAATCTGGTCCGCCCCCATCGATCCCAAACGCTGCCGCGCGATGGCGAAGGCCAAACGATCGTGAAGAAAAGGCATTCACCACAGATCGTCGGACGCGCTGTGTCGGGGGCGCATGGGCACAGAGAAAACCGATTTGAACAAGCCCGAATGAATCTTTGCCTATCTCTGTGCCTCCGCGGTGAATCTTCTTTTCCCTCCCCATGACCACCGGCCTCGTCATCCTGATTTTCCTGCTCGATGGCCTGATGCCCGCGTTCAGCCCGGATGCACAGAAGCCAGAGCCCTGGCTCTACGCCGGCTGGCTCGGAGGCGTCGTTGTCGGAGTCTCTCTTCTCTTTACGTTTCTCCGGCTCCGCCTCGATCGCACCGGTCGCAGCCGAAACATCGCGCTCGCAGAACGCCTGCTGAGCTTCGGCCGCGCTGTAGTTGTCGGGATCCACGCGTACGCGATCATCGAACTCGGCTGGATTCAGACCGCACGCCAGTTGTCGAACAACCTCCCGGTCCTCCGCGAACTCGTTACCGCGCTGCCGCCCCTCGTCGCATTTGTCATTCTCTACTGGGCGTACGCACCCATTCAGCGCCGCATCCGCGAAGCGCTCCTCTGGCGTCATCTTCATCAGGGCGTGCCGCTGCTCCCCGATCGTTCCCGCGGCGCACTTGTCTGGGAGCACATCCGTCACTCGATCCTCCTCGGCCTGATTCCGCTCCTCATGCTCACCGCGTGGCGCCACATCGGCGAATACGCCGCATTGCTGCAACATCACAATCTGAGCGACTGGCTCGAGTGGATCCTCATTCTCTGGCAAGTCAGCGGAGTCTTCGTCGTTCTCGCTGTCTCGCCGTACATTCTCCGCTTCGTCTGGGACACCGTCCCGCTCCAGGGCGGCCAGCTCCGTGAATCCGTCGAAAGCGTCTTCTCCCGCAACCAGGTCTCCGCACGCGAAGTGCTTGTCTGGCAGACTTCCAGCGGAATTCTGAACGGCGCACTCATGGGCATCATCCCCCGCGCCCGCTACGTGCTTTTCACCGACGCACTTCTTCAGGTACTTCCGCTGCGCCAAGTCGAAGCCGTTGCGGCACACGAAGCCGGTCACGGCCGCCTGCACCACCTTCCCTGGCTGCTCGGCGCGACCATCGTCGCCTCGCTCGTCGGCGCAACCGTCTTCTCGATCGCTTTCGAGGTCGTTCGCCCCGAAGAGTCGTGGTACATCACCGCGATCGGTCTGCTCTGCTCCGCCGGCCTTGGATTCTTCGCACTCGGCTTTGTCAGCCGCCGCTTTGAATTGCAAGCCGACGCCTTTGCCGCGAAAGATCTCAGCCGCTTCCAGCCCCCGATCGAGGTCGGCGCGCCGCCGCTCCCCGCCAGCACGCAAGTGACACACGAGAGTGCCGCATCCATGATCGATGCGCTGGAAACCGTCTCACGCCTGAACGGTGTTTCGCCCGAACGCTTCACCTTCCGTCACGGCACCGTCCGGGGCCGTCAGGCCCACCTTGCCTCCATCGTCGGCGTCCCGCTCGCCAGTCTCCCGATCGATCGAGCGGTTACGCGACTGAAACTCGCGACGCTCGCCGCGGCAGCCGCCGTCATCCTGCTGCTGATCGGCAGCGTGCTGTTTCTCCCCACCGGCGATACTCTCCAGCATGGCATTGAGTCCAAACGAGACCAAACTCGCCGACACGATCCGGGCTTCGAGCGCTCGCCTTCTTGACGACCTGCGCACCCACGTCAACCTTCCGACCGGCGGCATCTCCGCCCCCGCAATGGA